>DLFX01000209.1 GCA_002482405.1 Firmicutes bacterium UBA7709
TAATTGCAGGATTTGGCTTTACATTTACGGTAAGGGAAGGCTCTGCTGCAATTGTGTCCAGGTTCGGCGAAGTTCGGGAGGTTTACACGGAATCGGGGCTTCATATGAAATTGCCCTGGCCCTTTGAAAAGATAATTACATATGACATCAGAAGCCAATATATGGATTCCGGGCTGGTGGAAACCCTGACCAACGACAAGAAAAACATCATCCTCCAGGTTTATGCGGCGTGGAATATTGAAGATCCGCTGAAGTTTTACACCAGCATCGGGAGCAATGCGACTGCGGAAAAATATTTAGGAGACCTGATCGCCAACGCCAAAAACAGCAGNNCCCGGGAAATGTAAAGATAGATGATATCTCAAGAGAAATCGGCGAGCAGGTTGCCCGGAACGCCAGCGACGACTACGGGATAAGGGTGGAAGCGGTTAAAATGAAACAGTTGACCGTCCCGGGAACAAACATATCCAAGGTGTATCAGCAGATGATCGCAGAGCGGAAAAAGTACAGCGTGCAGCTGATTTCAGAGGGGGAACGGGACGCGGCGATCATCATCGGCAATGCCAAAGCGGAGGCGGCGCAGATAAAGAGCGAAGGCAAGCTGAAGGCGGCCGGGATCGACGCCGACACGGAGAGGATGGTTGCGGAGATATACAGCGAAGCTTACAATAAGGATTCCCAACTCTTCACATTCCTGAGGAAGCTCATTGCCCTTGAAAATTCGGTAAATGAGAACACGATCATCATCATGAAGGGCGGAAGTTCTCCGTTTGATATCCTGGATGATTCGACGCGGAAATAAGGTGGCGTTTTATGAAAAGCAAAAATTACGGAGCTTTTGAAACGGTTCTGAACATGATCATCAAATATTTTATGTGGATTGCGGCGGTGGCTTTAATACTGACCCTGCTTTCGGGCGTCGTCGTGGTGGAAAACGATGAAGTCGCGGTGATCCTTCGATTTGGGAAAATCGTTGAGAGCGGCAAGGAACAGGTCATAAAACCGGGGCTGCATTTCACGTTTCCCTACATGATCGATGAGGTGATCAAGGTGCCGGTAGGGAAAGTGCAGGAGCAGACCATCATCACTCATTACGACAGCCAGGAAAGGGTCGTTGAGAATTCACGGGAGCAGAAAAACCGCGGGGACAGCCCGCTGATTGGCGGCTATGTCTTTACGGGAGATCAGAATATCGTGCGGATCAAGGTCCGGGTGAAATACAAAATCTCCGATGCGGTGAGCTACGCGCTGCACGTCAAAGATCCGGCCAAAATGATCGACGGAGCCGTAAGCGGAGAGCTCAATTCAATCGTAACCTCCATGTGCGTGGACAGCATCCTGACCAGCGGGAAGGCACAGCTGGCGGAGACCCTGAAAGCAAACGCGCAGAGCGCTTTATCGGCTCTTGACTGCGGCATCCTTATCACCAATGTCGAATTTACGGATCTGGAGCCTCCCATAGAGACAAAAGCCGCCTTTGAAGAAGTAAATGCGGCTTCGGTGAGAAAGGAAACGCTGATACAGGAGGCGAACCAATTTAAAGCCACCGCCATTCCTGAGGCCCAGGCCCAGGCCGGCGCTCTGGTTCAGGGAGCCTCTGTAAATCAGGTGGAGGCGGTAAGCAAGGCAAGAGCCCAGGTTGCGGAATTTGAAGGTTTATATAAGCAGTATGAGAAAAACCCGAATATGATTATGGACAGCGTATTTCGCCTGCGCATCGGNNATGTCCGCCGTGCTGCCGCAGGATGGAGAGCCTCCCAGGCTTTTACTTCCCTAGT
Organism: Firmicutes bacterium UBA7709; assembly: GCA_002482405.1. The sequence goes on from DLFX01000209.1 coordinate 1,779, forward strand.
GAATATGAGGAAACGTCATGAAGAAGATTGATCATCTGGTGGACAGAGCTGTGAAAGAGAGATCACAGGAATATATATCGAATGTGGATAAAAAGAAATTTGGCAATGAAATTCTCAGTTCAGCCGGCGCTTTGTCCTTTCTTGTCGCGGGCCTGATCTATGGGCGGTTCTGCCCGGAACAGGATGTGGTGGCGGGGTTGATTTACCTTTCAGGCACCCTGATTGTGGGGATACCCATCATTTTTACGGCGGTAAAGGGGTTTTATAAAAAAGAAATCACCTCGGCTATGGAAATTTTGGTCTCTATCGCCATGATCATCTGTGTATTGGATAACCAGTTCCTCCTTGCGATCTTGATCCCCATCATATTAAATCTGGTTCATTTTCTGGAAGAAAAGAGCATCCTGGGCGGACAGGACGCCATTGAAGGGCTGAAGAAAATGCAGTCCTCCACCGCTTTTTTATTCGATGAAGGAAAGGAAAGGGAAGTTGACGCAAAGGATCTGATCTCCGGCGATCTGATCATAGTCAAACCCGGCATGTCGCTGCCCATCGACGGTACTGTGGTAAAGGGAAGCTCCAGCATCGATCAGAAATCCCTTACGGGGGAGTCGCTGCCAAAGGGCGTGAGCAAGGGAGACAAGGTGTTTGCAGGAACTGTCAACATGGACGGCGAGCTGATGGTTTTGGTTGAAAAGCCTTACGTGGACACTTCCTTTCAGAAAATCGTAAAGCTTTTGGAAGAGGCGGAGAAAATTAAAATCCCCGAAATTCAAATCATAGATCGATTTATGATGTATTATATTCCACTGGTATTGATCGTCGCCTTTTTTGCCTGGATATTTTCACAGGATATCACGAGGGCCGTGGCGGTTCTCGTGGTCAGCTGCCCCTGCGGGCTGATGCTGGTCAACTCTGCGCCTGTCATCGCGTCTTTGGCCGCGGCGGCGAAGAGGGGCGTATTAATAAAAAATTCCAAATTTATTGAGAAGCTTTCCGATGTGGATTATGTTATATTTGACAAGACGGGGACAGTGACAAACGGAACCCTGGAAGCGAGCAATTACTATCTGGATCAGGCTGAGTCCTATGAAAAACTGATTTCCACAGCTGCGGCCGTATCCCGCAGCTCGCTGCATCCTGTCTCAAAATCCATGCTGCTGCTCAGCAGGGATATCGAATTTGATTCGGGCTATGAGGTGAAGGAATATGTGGGCCAAGGGCTGATCGGCAAAAAAGGGGACTCTGAAATTATCGTGGGAAACAGCCGCTGGGTCGGCGGAATGGGCTATGAAGTGACAGACAGATATGATGAGGACGGCAGCGCGAGCTGGGTGGTACGCGACGGGCAGGTTTTGGGCTGCGTCTTGTTCAGGGATATTCCGAGGGAAGGCGCGAGATCGATGGTCGGCAGGATGAGGCGGATCGGAATCACCGGCAGCTGTATTCTGACGGGAGATAACATAACCGCGGCGGAGAGAATCAAAAAAGCGGTAGGAATCGATGAGATGTACTGCAGTCTTTTGCCGGAACAAAAGCTTGAGAAGGTAAGGGAATTAAATCAAGTTTATACTACTGCGTTTGTAGGGGACGGAATCAATGACGCCCTCGCTCTATCGGAGGCGGATATTGGGATTGCAATGGGCGCTATGGGGTCGGATACGGCAATACAGAGCGCAGATATCTCTCTGATGAACAACGATCTGGACAATATTCCCTTTGCGGTGGAATTGGCGCGCAAAACGAAGCGAATCATCTATCAGAATATGATAATCGCTTTTCTCATCAGCTTTGTGATGATTTTCCTCGCGGCGGGAGGTATCATAGGAGCTATATTCGGCGCGTTCCTGCATAACATAGGAGCGTTGATCGTTTTATGCAACAGCGGAAGGATTTTAAAATAGATATGAATAAGGAGGCCAGTTATGAACATTAAAGTAAAGTATGCCACCATGATCGTTAAGGGCATGGCGGAGTCGATCCGGTTTTACACTGAGGTTATGGGATTTAAAACAGACAGCCATTACAATCCGCGGCCTGGAGTTCATTGTGAAAATACTGATTGATGCCGATGGCTGCCCGGTGGTGGATATCGCGGCACGGATATCGAAAGAACGATATATCGAGTGCTTTATTTTATGTGACACTGCTCATATTTTGGAAAGGGACGGGGCAACGACGCTGATCTTCTCGAAGGGGGCCGACAGTGTAGACTTTGCGCTGGTCAATCGCGTTTCTCCCGGCGATATTGTCATTACTCAGGATTACGGACTTGCCGCCATGTGTCTGGCAAAAAAGGCCGTCGTAATCAATCAGGACGGAATGGAATATACCGCCGATAACATCGATGCGCTTCTTCTTGCCCGCCATACCTCAAAAAAAATCCGCAACTCAGGCGGCAGGCTGAAAGGGCCCAAGAAAAGATCCGCGGTTCAGGATGAGAAATTTCATACAGCGCTTACCTTTCTATTGGATAGCAAGGTGAGGTGAAAATATCGCAACGATGAAGCTTCACTAAGTGTTGAAATAGAAATGGTCAAAATCCTCGATTATGCTGCGATTGGGGATTTTTTTTGTATAATTCCTCTGGCGAAAAATATAATGTAAAAGAATATATTTGGGTAAGACTGTCCACTATTCGGAAATATGGCTGTCTTGAAAAGGAGGATATGATGGGAACGGTGGTAAAAAACCTGAAAGGCTTATTATATGCATTTATTTTATTCGTTCTGCTAACACTGTTGGTAAGCGTGATCGTGAAGCTGACGCCGGCGCCGGAGGGATGGGCTCTGTACTACATGGTCGGTGTGCTGAGCGTCTCCTGTTTGTTCCTTGGAGTTTACATCGGGAATTACATAAAGAGGAAGGGTTTTGTCTACGGGGCCCTGTATTCGGTCATATTCCTGCTCATACTCCTGGCGTTTTATATGCTGGCGTTTTCTACGGAGCTGGATATGGGCATGGGAATGTTGAAATTTCTGATCCCGGTGCTAACCGGCAGCGTCGGGGGAATGATCGGCGTCAACTTAAAAAACTGAGGGCTTAAAATTGGTGATCCAGGAATAAAAATGGGAGCATTTTCATTGATTACTCATGATTTTGCTTGTAGGAGGAGCAAAATCGTAGTAGAATATTCTGTAATATAAAATCAAGCGGAATGATATATTACTAATTACATGCAAGAAAAGAGAAGGTGAAGATTACAATGAAGAAGACATTGGCAATAATTCTGTCTGTCATCATTATCTTTGGCTGGTATGTCACTCTTGCGGGTATAGGCTCTTTCGCCCCCATCAAGGACCAGATGAAGCTGGGACTTGATCTGGAAGGTGGAGTTTATGTCGTTATGGAGGCCCAGACCAATGAAAAAGGTGATAATCTGAAAAAACTAATGACGCAGACACAGGCAGTCATCGAAAAGAGGGTTAATCAGCTGGGCTTGTCTGAGCCGGTCGTTACCATAGAAGGGCAAAATCGTATCAGAGTCGAATTGCCCGGAGCGAAGAACGCTACAGACGCCATCAAAGCCATCGGTCAAACCGCGCAATTGCAGTTTGTTATGGCAGATGATACCATCGTTTTGGACGGCAGCCAGGTCAAGGATGCCGGAATCACTCAGGACAAGGAGAACGGCGGGTATGCCATCAGCCTGAAATTCACCAGCCAGGGCGCGGAGGCTTTTAAGAACGCGACCAGCAAGATCATAAACGGTCAGGTGAAATCTGTTCATGAAAATATTCCGGATAGCGCTATTATGATCATATTGGATGGACAAGTCATCTCGTCTCCTGTGGTCCATGATGTAATTCCCAACGGGGAAGCTGTCATTACCGCAGGCGGAAGAGGCGGATTTGCCCAGGATGAAGCGACCAATCTGTCCGCGCTGATCCGCGGCGGCGCGCTTCCTGTGGAACTGAAAGAAGTGGAGACTTCCGTCGTCGGTCCCTCCATCGGTATGGACGCGCTCTGGATGAGCATCATCGCAGGGATTATCGGTGTTGTCCTCATCTTTATCATCCTGCTTTCCATGTACCGGATCATGGGAATCGCGGCAAACCTCGCGCTGCTGATGTATATCCCAATCGTTTTCTGGATC
>DLFX01000304.1 GCA_002482405.1 Firmicutes bacterium UBA7709
ATCTTTGCACGCCTGGGCAGGCTGCCGACAATCCGGGTATCCTTACCATCGGTTGCGAGTTAGGGCATTCCTGGGATTGCCTACTCAATGGCCGGAAAATCGCTTTGTCATTGTTCAAAAATTACGGGACCACCAACCCATGCAGGACTTTGCTGCGGATAATCTGCAATCATTACTTGACTTCTGCCAGGTTGAGCTTTATAATGAATGCATCAAAATTCAGCTCCTGGCACCTCAGAAAGCTGAAATCTGGTGATGTTTGTTTGAAAACAAGGCGTATCCGGGATATACAATCGCTCTTTACGCGTTATGGGGCGATTGTTCGGACATCTCAGCTTCGGGAATCCGGTATATATAGCAGGGAAATCCAAAAACTTCTGGAAGAGGGGCATATTGTCCGTCTAAAAGAAGGGTATTACATTTGGCATGAGAAAATGGATCAGCTGTCAGATTATCAGATCGCAGTGACTACCATTTCGAATGCCACAATATGCTTTATCTCCGCCGCCTCCGTGTATGGCCTGACCACGGTCATTCCTGATGCCGTTCATATTGCCATTCCCAATGAGGGTAGACAGCCCCAGAAACCCTGCATTCCACCGATTCAACTCGTACAGTTCAAGCCAGCGGTGTTTCATCTGGGGAGAACCGAAATACAAGTCGATTCCAGCATTCTTCCCATTTACGATAAGGAGCGCACCGTCTGCGATTGCCTCAAACGTCGAAGCGAGATAGGCGATGACATTGCGCTTGAAGTCATCAAGAATTACATGCGGGGAAAAAGGAACATGCAAAAGCTGTATGCCTATGCACAAAAGCTTCGCATCCAGCAAAACCTTCATCCTTATGTGGAGGCACTAGCATGAGCAAAGCCGCCAGCATCAAGGCACGGTTACGCAATCTCGCCATACTGGACCAAAAGCCATATGAATACATTCAGACACACTATCTGATTGAACGGCTTTTGTTTCGACTCTCAATATCCCGATATTCACATGATTTTGTATTGAAAGGCGGGTTGCTGCTTCACGTCATCTTCGAGGGCCGTGCCCGTGCAACAAGGGACATCGACTTTCTTGCCAGATATGTCAGCAATGCGCCAGAGAACATAAAAGACATTTTTCTTGAAGTATGCAGCATATCGGCAGACGACGCTGTTTCCTTCAATCCAGATTCCATTGTTGTGGAACATATAACAGAAGACGCGGATTACTCCGGTGTTCGTATTAAGATCGTAGGTTTATTTGATCGTTCCCGGAGCACACTTCAGTTCGATATCGGATTCGGCGATGTGGTTGTTCCAAAGCCGGAAGAGATGGTCTACCCTTCTCTGCTAGACATGGATGAAATACGCCTGCTGGTCTATTCCAAAGAATCCATCATTGCGGAAAAGTTCCAGGCCATGCTCTATCTAGCTCAGGCCAATAGCCGAATGAAGGATTTTTATGATATCTACTTACTGGCATCCGAGTTCGATTTTGATGGTGGTATTCTACGTGAAGCCGTCTACCAAACTGTTACTCGTCGCGGCACTCCGCTTGAAGAGGTGCCGGTCGTGTTCACAGATGCTTTCGTTCTTCTTGCTGAAAAGCAGGCACAATGGCAGGCATTCTGCAGGCGTATTCATCAAGAAACGATCCCCTTCTCCGATGCCATGACATCAATCCGTCGATTGCTTGAGCCCATTTATCACTCCATCCTCCATGAAGACGAATGTCTGGCAACTTGGCGGCATGTGGCTCAGTCGTGGGTTTAACATCACGGTCTTTTTCGGCTCCACACCTGATTGATAAAGACTGGTTTGGTTGTTTATTTGTGCTTATTCTCATGTATGCTCGTTCCTATAAAGGATCAACCCGTTTTCAATGACCTCAATCCGCCTGACGATCCTTTGGAATTCCTCGATGCCAAAGTGCTCCTCATCCGCCCAGGGCCATCCAAGCTGCTCGGATATGAGCTTAAGCAGCTGCTTCTCCTGTATGGTGGGATTCTTGCAGCCGTTACCCCGCTTTCCCTTTTGACGTTCCTTGCAGTTCCACGCCTTGTAGTGCGTTGCCGGCTCCCGCCGCGCACTACAGCGAAAGGTGCGTCGCGTGTAGGGCGCGCCACAGCTGCCGCAGAACACTTTACCGAACAGAAAATGGTTATCCCTGCCCTTGCGCAGAATCCCCTGACCGATCTCCCGCCGCCGCTGCGCGAGCAAGGCCTGCGCACGATTCCAGGTTCCCCGGTCAATGATCGGCTCATGGACATCCGCATAGTAATAGCTTTGAGAGGCGGCATTCGGATCCGGGCGCTTTGTCAGGAAGTTGATGGGTGCTGTCTTGCCAAGCCGCCTATCCCCAACATAGATATCGTTTTGGAGGACCGCCTGAATGGTCGCCGCCGCCAATGGCTTTTCGCTTCGCAGACAATGGCCTCCTGCCTTTGTAATGAGCTCCGCGATCTCCGAGTAGGTTTTATGCGCACAGAACAGGTCGAAGGTCATCCGGACCATCCACGCGTCCCGGTTGGGAATCAGCTCTCCAGATGCGTCCGTATCGTATCCCAAAATCCTATTGTTCCCCAAATGGAAAATGCCCTTCTCAAAATTCTTCCGAACGGTCCACTTCACGTTTTCACTGATGGACCTGCTTTCATCCTGAGCAATGGCTGCCAGCAGTGAGAAAATCATATCGGAGGATGGGTCCATGGAGCTGATTCCCTCCCGCTCAAAGAGAACCTCCACATCCTTTTCCTTGAGTTGCCGCACGCTTTGATGGCAGTCCACTACATTGCGCGAGAACCTTGAAATGCTTTTGACTAAGATCAGATCGATTCTACCACTCAGAGCATCCTCCATCATTTGCTGAAACCCCGGCCGATTTGTATTGGTGCCTGTCTTTCCTTCATCAGAATAGATGCCGGCAAACTCCCAGCTATCATTTTCGGCGATCATCTGCCTGTACACAGTCACCTGAGTGTCCAGGCTTTCCGCCTGCGAGGCCATGTCCGTGCTCACGCGGCAATAGGCCGCTACCTTCCTCTTCCGCCGTTCCAGCCGGTTGGCAACCCGATGAATGATCATTCCGCTCCCTCCCAATCCAGCATCATTTGTTTTCTCAGCAACGCCGCTATATGATAAGGTCTTTCCCGCGGATAGCGGTATTCAACCGGGATGGCGGAAGTCAAGGAACACTTCCAAGACACTTCGATTGCCGATTCACCCATGAATCGGATGGCGTCAACCATTTCATCGAGCCAGTAATACTCCACGGCGTCCGTGCTTGGACATGTCTCTTTCAGCCCTTGCGCAGACCTGGCATGCTCGGCGATGACACCATCCCGCCTGCAAGCCATCGCCTGTAATTCGCTCATTTTGAGCTGGTCATATGCAGAGATGATTGCCCGGTTCAGGTATTCGGTTCTCACCGCAAACTGCCCACACCCATTTTCACCGCCGCAGAACCAGGCTGATCTTGATCCCTGTGCATCAATGGTATACTGGATCAATTTTTCACCGCAGGCAGGGCATACCAGCCTCTGGGCGTACGGATACTGTGGTGATGTCCCTGCAGATTTGGCTCGCAACTGCCGAATTCTTTGGGCCATTTCAAAGGTTTTGCGGTCCACAAGCGGCGTATGATGATCTTCTACATAATAACTGGGGATCTCGGTCTGATCGTTGAGGACACGCCGGTGGGATAAGTGGTCCACAGTGATGCTTTTTTGGAGGAGGACGTCTCCCGTATACTTTTCATTGCCCAGAATGTTACACACCGATTTATTGTACCAACGCTCGCCTGATGGGGTAGGATATCCTTCCTGTTCCATGATCCGCATGATCTGCAAGGTGGTTGTTCCCTTCACATACAGATCAAAGATGCGCCGGACAGCCTCCGCGCGGATCCCATCCGGGACATATTCCCCATCTTCCCCTTGGATATAGCCGTAGGTCGTTTTCCAGGGTACAACGCCCATTTGGTACCGTTTCCGGAATGCCCACTTCATGTTTTCGGATATGGAATAGCTTTCTTCCTGGGCCACAGCGGCCAACACGGAAAGCAGCACCTCCGAGGCCGCTGTACTCGTGTCGATATTTTCCTTCTCGAACAGGATGTAAATACCCATGGCCTTCAACTTGCGCACATAGGTCAGGCACTCCAAGGTATTGCGCGCAAAGCGGGAGATGCTCTTGGTGATGATATAGTCTATCATGCCATGCTCGCAGTCCCGGATCATGCGCATAAACGCCTTTCGCTTGGCCGTGCTCGTTCCCGTGACGCCTTCGTCCACATAGGTGTCTATCAGTTTCCATCCCTCTCGCCGATTGACGAGGGCTCGGAAGGCGGAAATCTGATTTTCCAGACTGTTGAGCTGCTCTGCCTGGTCCGTGCTGACACGGCAGTATGCCGCTACCCGCAGCTTCTGGACAGGCTTGTCCGAACCCCGATTCAAGATGCATCGAACGGTACGTCCCTGCGCGCTCACGCGCGGTGTTTGATGATCCGACGATGGATTAGTCCATGGCCGCGAATTCACGGTAACGCCCCTTTCGTGGATTGGAATAGAGCATTCGCAGGCGAATCATGTCGTTTACTTTCTGAAACAATTCCCGGCTCACAAGGGCCTCATGATGCCCTTCCAGGTAATACTGATCGCGCTGACCCCGGTTCTTCATGCGCTTGTGGGACAGGTAATCCGGTACGTAGGTTTTGTTGGTCAGCACATCGCCCATATAGCAGATATTGGTCAACATCCGATGGAGCCGGGGTTGTTTCCATACGATACCTGTATTCTCCCTGTGCTCCATATCATTGAGCATACGTAGCAAGTCCCGATTCTTCCATCCCTCTGCTGCCAGTTCAAATGCCCGGCGGACATGACGGGCCTCGGGTTCAAAGAGGGCCCATTCGCAGGTTTTCTCATCTCTTCGATATCCATAACAGACCCTGTAATTTGGCTTCCCGGATGAATCCCTACGTTCAAGGGACCATTTGAGGTTCTGACTGATGCTATTGATCTCTTCTTGGGCCACGGTCGCAAGAATGGAGAGGTTCAACTCACTCATCTGATCCATGGTATTGATGCCTTCACGCTCAAAGATCACAGGGATACACAAATCCTTGAGCTTTCGAATCGTGGCTATGCAATCCGAAAGGTTGCGGGCAAACCTTGAGATGGACTTGGTCATGACCATATCGATTTTTCCGGCCTCGCAGTCGCGGATCAGGCGTTGAAAGCCAGGGCGTAGCTTAATAGAGGTCCCGGTCTTTCCCCGATCGCCATAGATACCAACCAGCTGAAGATTCGGATCTGAGTCTATGAGCTGCATGTAAGCTTCTTGTTGGGTTTCATAGGAGTTTTCCTGCTCTTCCAGCACGGTACTGACACGGCAATAAATCGCAACGCGCTTTTTTACTCCCGAGTTCAATGTCAGCGCTCCATCTGAAATTGGCACGCAGGAGTGCAAGCACTCAATCTTTCCCGATCGGTGGCATTGGGGCATGATAACATCGCTCATGTTGCTTCCTCCAATCAATGTAAAATAAGCCTGATCCTGCGATGAATCTTGGACCTCTTCCCTCAATTCACCGCATTTGGATCAGGCTATTACTCACTCTTCTTTGAAGATAAGTCAAGTAGAATAATCAGGACGACATAACCACCATTTTGCCCAATCAAGGGCTATCAATTATCTGTGCCCGTCAGATTTGCCTGGAATAGCCGCCGGACACCCAGCCGACCTGGGCTCCCACCACGATGGCATTCCAGCCATTCTGGGCTGTGGCGACGTACTCAAAAATGGTTCCCGGCGCGACGGAGGTGATGCGGGCGTAGCCAGTATCGTTCCCCACCCGGATGTTGACCTTGCCTCCGTCTGAGACGATGACCAAGCGCCGTGTGCTGGGACTGGGTTCCGGCTCAGGGGTTGGCTTTACCTCTTCAACCGGCTCGTCCTGCTGCCCTTCGTCATCGTCGGCTAC
>DLFX01000098.1:0-1289 GCA_002482405.1 Firmicutes bacterium UBA7709
CAGCAAAAATTCCCCTTTTTCAGCGACACACTCTTTTCCGTTGATAATGACTTTTATCTGTTTCATTGATCTCACCTCACCTTTACCGCTTTAAACCTGCAGACATCAATGCAGTTGCCACATTGAATACATTTTTCCTGATGAATGATATGAGGCTCTTTTGTCTTGCCCTCGATTGCTTCAGGTGCACAGCCTCTTTTACACAGGCCGCATCCGGTACATTTCTCCGGATCGATATAAAACTCTGTCAGCGCCTTGCAGACACCCGCCCTGCACCGTCCGTCAACGATATGTTCCAGATATTCGTCCCGGAAATACTTCAGCGTGCTCATGACCGGGTTCGGCGCCGTTTTACCCAAGCCGCACAAAGACGCCTGCTGCACCGTATGTGCAATATCCACCAGCAGATCGAGATCGCTTTCCTGCCCTTTGCCTTCGCAAATGTCGGTAAGAATCTTCAGCATCTGACGGATCCCTTCCCTGCAGGACAGACATTTCCCGCAGGACTCCTCTGCCAGAAATGCGACATAATATCTTGCAAATTCAACCATACAGGTTCTTTCATCGGTAACGATCAGCCCCCCCGAACCCATCATAGATCCGGCCGCTTCCAGTGTGTCGAAGTCGACGCCCAGATGCAGCAGTTCTTTCGGGATGCAGCCTCCGGAAGGCCCCCCGGTTTGAACGGCTTTAAATTCCTTGTCTCCTACGATCCCGCCGCCGATGTCAAAGATAAGTTCCTCCAGCGTAATACCCATTGGGACTTCGACAAGCCCTGTGTTTTTTACCTTGCCGACAAGGGAAAATACTTTTGTTCCGGAATTCTTCGGGCTTCCGATCTTGGAAAACCATTCGCTTCCCTTTTCAATGACCACAGGGACATTTGCCCAGGTCTCTACATTGTTCAAAACAGTCGGCTGCCCCCAGAGACCGAATTCAGCCGACCGTATGTATTTGGCCCTCGGCTCTCCGGCTTTTCCTTCAATAGAGGCCATCAATGCGGAGGATTCTCCGCATACGAAGGCTCCGCCGCCCCTTACGATTTCGATATCGAAACTGTGGTCGCTGCCGAGAATATGATCTCCCAGATAGTTGAATTCTTTCGCCTGCTCGATGGCCCGGCGCATGTTTTCCAGCGCCAGACCGTATTCGTCCCGTATGTAGATATATCCATTCTGAACATCCAACGCGATGGAAGCGATGATCATTCCCTCCAGTACTGTATGGGGATCTCCTTCCATGACGCTTCTGTCCATAAAGGCGCCCGGGTCGCCTTCATCGCCGTTGCA
>DLFX01000098.1:1305-4593 GCA_002482405.1 Firmicutes bacterium UBA7709
GTGGGGAATCCGCCGCCGCCTCTGCCGCGGAGCCCCGAAGCCTTGATCTCGTTGATGATGTCTTCCCGCGACATTTCAAAGAGCGCCTTCCGCAACGCTTTATATCCGCCTGCGCCCAGGTAGTCGTGGATATCATAGGGATCGATTTCACCGATATTCCGGAGCGCGATTTTCGTCTGTTTCTTGATAAAATCCGAATCCTTGTGAGAGCGTATCCTTTTTTTCGTCTTTGAATCTAAATATAGAAGCCTCTGGATTTCTTCTCCCCCGGCAATTGTTTTAGCGACGATTTCTTTCACATCTTCGGGTTTTACGTGATAATAGGCGATATCGTCCGGTTCGATTTTAACGATAGGTCCTCTTTCGCACAATCCGTTGCAGCCTGTCGCCTTCACATAAGGAATCACTTCGATGTCCATTTTTTGTTTCTCAATTTCCGTTCGAAAAGCTTCCAGCACCTTTTTGCTGCCGTTCGCGACACAACCTGTCCCGCAGCAAACCTTTACCTTTCTGTCACTCATTGACTTCACCTTCCTTATAGCCACCGATAATGCCGGCGATGTCCTGCGGTGTCAATTTTCCGTGGTATTCGCCGTTTATGACCATAACGGGCGCAAGTGCGCACGCTCCGACGCAATTTACCGTCTCAATGGAGAACATGCCGTCCGGCGTAATTTCTTCCGCCTGGATTCCCAGCAGCTTTTTCAATTCGGAAAGAATGACCATGGATGATCGGATATGACAGGCGGTGCCGTCACAGNNTTCGGATTCAGGCTTAACGCTTTATAAAAGGTCGCCATGCCATACAGCTTGCTCAGCGGGATCTGCAGATATTCCGATATTGCGTTCATCGCTTCCCTTGGAACATAATTAAACTCTCTTTGCATATCCTGCATAATAGCCAAAGAAAATCGCTTTTCTGCCGGATACCTGAAGATGATTTCCCTTATCCTCTTTTCATTTTCCATATAGAGCCCCTCTCTTTCTTCTTCCTTGTTCCAGTACAGAGTACTACTCCTTCACGACTTCCATTCTATGGCTGTAAGCGCTTATAACATGAATCTCGCCTTCTTTTTCCGCATACCGTACCCAGTAGGTTACATTTTTGATCCGTAAGCTGGCGAGGTAACTTGAATCTTCAGGATTGAAAAAGCGCTCTCCGGAGATGCGGGATCGGGCGACTACCTGTTCTATGTCTTCCAGGAGGAGATACCTTTCCTCCATGGTCTTCCATAATTCCTGAGGAATCACCAGATTTAATTCGTTCCTTTCCATCAGTTCCATTTCAGGTTCTTCACCCCATAATTCTCTTAAAAGTCTGGTTTTCAGGCCTGCCCTGTTTGCATGGCGCTGGGAGAGGTTCGGCATTTTTTTCCGCGCAGCGTCCTCCGGGTTCTCTCCGAAAATAAGCTCCAGGATATGAAAGGTCCGCTTGCCCTGGCTCACGAAAAGATCCTTGCACATTGCACAGTAGACCAGCAAGTCTGCTTTGCTTTCCCTGATCCTGTCTTCGGCAAAATCGATCGCCTGCTCTCTGTTCGCGTAATATACCAGCCCGCCGTAACCGCAGCATTTGGTTTTATCCTTCGCATACTTCAGCTCTTCTATTTCATATCCCAAGCCCGAAGCAAGCTTTCTTACGCTCTCATGAACCTCTTTCTTGTGCCTTGTGCCGCAGGCGTCGTGGATGTTCAGAATATGCCTGTGCTCCGGCTTAGCCGTTTCCGGCAAGCCGTATTTTTGAAATATCTCCCACAGGGAAACATAGGATATTTCCGGCAGATATTTTTCAAAGATCCCGATACAGCTGGAGCAGGCAAGAATAAAGGCAGGTTTTCCGGTCTCATTCCATACGTTTTTGAACCGTTCTATGCTTTCCCGCATGAGGTCTTTTCTTCCGGCCCAGTCGGCAGGCGCGCCGCAGCAGCCCAGCATGATTCCAACGCCCTCTTTTACACTGGATAAAAGGTATCGATAGGCTTTCTCGACATATTCCGGGCAGGACGCCGAAAGCTGGCAGCCGGGGTAAAACAGATACTCCGCTTTTTTATCGCCGGGAGGCGGTTTCACCATGAAGAATCGGTTGCTGTTGCTGAATTCCATATCCTTCAGGGCAAAATCATGGGCAGAGGGAGGCATCTTGCTTTTTTCCACCATGCTCTCCCTGGTCTCATGGATCAGATCCTTCATTCCGATGCCCAAGGAGCACTGTTCCGCGCATAAACCGCACATGGCGCAGGAATTAATCATCTTATTGGCATAACGAGTGCCCATGATGACGCTTTCATTGATTTGGATCTGCCTTCCGTAGCCTTTGGGCGTGACGTTGAACTTTTGCATATGGCTGCAGGTTTTAACACATTCACTGCATCGGCATTTCAGGCATCTTTTCGCTTCGCGGACCGCCTCATCTTCGGTATATACATCATGAATCTTTTCGATTCTCGGGGCAGGTTCAACATCACCCAGCTGATAGTTCAGTGAAGTTTCAAAAGAACCTTCCCGCTCCCTCGAAGCGGTCAAAGAGATTTTTTTAATATACCGCTCCATAGAAAGGGCGGCCCTTTTTCCCGAGCTGACTGCATAAATCACCGAGCCGCTTTTGTCGTACAGCCTGCCTCCGGCAAATAACGGTGAATCGAAGACCTGAAACGTGTCCGGATGGATATAAAGCCCTTTCTCCCATTCGCCGGTGCCGAGATAAACCGCGTCATATTCTTCTGTGAGCTGCTCTAACTCTTCCTCGCCGATCCTGCTGTCATAGGAAACCTTTATGCCCAACCTCTCGATAATCTGCAGTTCTTCCTCAATTGCTTCCCGGCTGATCCGTTTTCCTTCATAGTCCCAGACCCTGCCTCCCAGCCTTTCCGATTGCTCATAGATCGTCACCTGAAAGCCTTTTCTATCAAGCTCAAACGCCGCGGTGATTCCGCTGATTCCCCCGCCGACCACAGCGACTTTTCCCTTTTTCTTCGGCATAGAAGGGCCTTTTTTGAACGGTGTATAACCGTAACGGACTGCAGCCCGCTCCAATTCAGATACATTGATTGCCCGGTCCAGCTTGTCTCTGACGCAGGCCTTTTCGCAAGGGTGGTCACATATCATGCCGATGATTCCGGTAAAGGGAATTTTCTTCTCCAATACCTGATACGCCTTTTTGAAATCGCCCTTTTCCATTTCACTGGCGAACAACGGTACGTCGACATGAACGGGGCACCAGGCCGTCGACGCCGCCGGTTCGTCATGAAGACACTTTTCACATTCTTCAAAAAGGTTTTTACTCATATA
>DLFX01000098.1:4608-4813 GCA_002482405.1 Firmicutes bacterium UBA7709
CCAACACCTTTTCAGGACGTGCGGGAAGTTTTGAGATACGGACTCCGCAAGCGTTATAGATCGCGTTCACAATTGCGGCATGGGGCGCCGAAAGCGGCATTTCGCCCGCGCCGGCCATACCGAAAGGCCCGTTTGGCCTCGGCGTTTCCTGGTGGATGATATCCATCGTGTCCGGCACATCCATGATTCGCGGAATTCCGCATTT
>DLFX01000098.1:4834-19701 GCA_002482405.1 Firmicutes bacterium UBA7709
TCCTCCGATAGCGCCAGGCCGATCCCCTGTGTCAGACCGCCCCATAGCTGACCTTCCAGAACCAACTTATTCATGATCGGTCCGCAGTCTGAAACCAGCGTAAACTTTTCAACCTGTGTTTTGCCCGTCGTTATATCCACCGCCACTTCGGCCAGCACAACTCCGTACATATAAACCGGGAACGGGTCGCCCTGTCCGGTATCCACACTGCACGCGGTACAGGGCGCAGTCCAGGTGCCCATATATTTTGTCGGCAGCTTTTCAGCGACCATTTCCTGATAGGTTCTGTAAGTGCCGTCTTCCTTTTTAAGCGCCGCCAACAGGTTTTCACAGGCAACCCGGATGGCGTTTCCCGTCAGAACGTTTGACCGGCTGCCGCCTGCGGGGCCGCTGTTGGGGGTTTTTTCCGTATCGTTCATAACAAGTCTGATCTGTTCGGGTTTTATACAGAGAGGCTTCAGCGCCTCGTGGGTCACCGTCCATGTCCCCATATCGGCTCCCTGCCCATGGTCTTCCCATGAAGCCCCGACCGTGACGCCTTTCTCCGTAATTTCAACCCATGCCTCGGAGGAATCCGCGCCGTCAAGGCCGCAGCCGTACTCCAGCAGAGAGATGCCGACTCCGTATTTGATTTCACCGCCCTTGGCGTTTTTCATTTTTGCGTTTTCCTTTGCCTGTTTGTAAATCGGCCGCAATTTATCGAGGGCCTGGGGAAAGGCAATGACATCCGGAGGACAGCCGGTGGGAGTGGTGTCTCCTTCTCTGTAAACGTTCAGATACCGGAATTCCAGCGGATCCATCCCGGCTTTTTCCGCAAGCTCATCGACGATCACTTCCGAGGAAAACAGGCTCTGGGGAGAACCGTATCCTCTGAAAGCCGATCCCCACGCGTGGTTGGTGGCCACCGTTCTGCCGTTGCCTCTGATATTTGGAATGCTGTACCCCGCGCCGATAAACTGCGGAGCCCGCATAGTCAGCAGGTCGCCGAATTCGCAGTACGGGCCGTGATCCACAGTCCAGTCGGATTTCATAGCGACGATCTTTCCGTTTTTATCCGCTCCCATCTTTATATTGATGAAGAACGGCGATCGCTTTCCTGTGTACGTTATCTGCTGATACATATTGAAATTAAGGAATACCGGCTTTTTGGTAACCAACGCCGCCACGCCGAGGAGACCTTCCATTGTCGGGCTGAATTTATATCCAAAGGTACCGCCCGCATTATTCTGCACGATCACCAGTTTTTCAAGGGGCACGCCGATACCTTCTGCAACCATCAATGCGTGAAGCTGCAGGCCGATGCTCTTGGAGTGGATGATCAGCTTGCCTTCTTCGTCAAGATAGGCAAAGCCCACATCCGGCTCAAGCGGCAGGTGTGGCTGTCTTCCGACATAAATATCCTCTTCAACGACATAAGGCAGTTGTTCAAACAGAGGATCAACTTCCTCGCCTTTTATGTTATGATTTTCAAAATAAGCGTTCGGGGTTCCGGGATGGATCTCGATGGCGTCTTCATCCAGAGCATCCAGGGCGTTCATATATGCGGGCAATTCTTCAATCTGGACCTTCACCTTTTTCGCAGCTTCTTCGGCAAGCTTCGGCGTATAGGCAAGCACCATAGCCAAAGCGTCTCCATACTGGAATATCTTCTTATCGTTTAAAATCGGTCTTTCCTTGCCGCTTCCCTTATTGGCCGGGAAGGCCAGACCGTTGATCCGGTTCGTTCCGGGAACGTCCTTATATGTAATGACCCTGTAAACGCCGGGCATTTTTTCGGCTTCCGAGGTATCGATGGACAGGATATTGGCATGGGAAACCTCTGCCTGAACCAGTTTGATATGCAGCGTTCCGTCAGGCAGCTTCAACCCCATATCGGCGCCGAAATCCCAGGTACCCGTGACCTTGGCAATTGCCGAGGGACGGATCATACTGGAGCCTTTCAGGCTCGTTCCGTCTTTCAGCTTCGGCCATAATTCCTCTTTGGTCACTTCTCCCCTCATCATTCTGGCGGCGTCCATAACGGCGTCTACCAGCGGCTTATAGCCTGTGCACCTGCATATATTTCTGTTTACCTGAAACCACTCTCTTATTTCTTCCCTTGTGGGATTGATGTTCTGATCCAGCAGCGCTTTAGCCGACATGATAAATCCGGGCGTACAGAATCCGCATTGGGCGGCCCCGTGAATCATCCAGGCGAGCTGCAGGGGATGAAGACATTCCCTCGTACCTACGCCTTCAATGGTTAAGATCTGAGCGCCGTCCGGGATTCTTTCCATGGTGTAATTACATGATCTCACAGCCTTACCGTCCCAAATAACCGTACATGCGCCGCATTCGCCTTCCCCACCGCATCCGGACTTGGTTCCTGTGAGAAAGAGTTGATTTCTTAATACATTTACTAGGGATTCTTCCGGATCCACTACGATATGTCTTTCAACTCCATTAATAAATAAGGTTTTTTTAATCATTTGATTGTCTCCTTTTTCTTAACTATTAAAGCCCCAGGCGTTAGCAAAGGACTGACGCCCTCGTTCAGAAACGGAACCCAATTCATTAACGTTGTTCCTCTTCGAACAATTCCATAAATTTTGATGCGATTGCCTTTTTCTTGTTTATATTGGCCACGGTGCTGTCTACGTACTCGATCGCCCTTGTAGGACAGTATTTTACGCAGTCCGGATTGCCGTTGCACAGATTGCACTTCATGATTCTCCTTTTCCGGGGGCTGTAATGAATATTTCCCATGGGGCAGGAGCTGATACATACTTTGCATCCGATACATTTCTTCGAATCTGTTACAACCGCGTCATTCTCATCTCTATGAATCGCTCCGGTGGGACATACCTTCATACATGCGGCGTCTTCACACTGCATACACATGACAGGTACTGAAATTACCGCTTCTTCAAAGTGGATAACATTTACCGCGGAATTTGAGCAAACCGACTCACAGGTCCCGCAGTTTTTGCACTTCTTAGGCGAAATCATTAAAATTTTGCTCATAATAATCTTGGTTACCGCATGTGCGATACCAGTTGCACCTCCTCTAAATAATTAATCAGTCTTTTATTTCGTTCCTTTTACCACAGTTGGCATATCACAGCTCGAGATAAACCGGTTGCCTGGTAACCAGGGCCGCAACGCCAAGAAGCCCCTCCAGCGCCGGGCCGGTTTTGTGTTCGGAAACACCTATCCCATGGTTTTGCACGACAGCCAGCTTCTCAGGCGGTACGCCGATTCCCTCCGCCAATGCATTGAGGTGTAAATCCGCATTCTTTGAATGAATCATCAGCTTGCCCTTTTCGTTCAGATATGCAAATCCGGTATCCGGCTCAAGGGGAGGTTGTGCTTCCTCCGCAGCGGAAGTTGTGCTCACAGGTAATTCTTGTATCGCCACCTTAACTTTTTTCGCGGCCTCTTCGGCAATCGTCGGCGCATAAGCAAGCACCATGGCTATGGCGTCGCCGGAATGCAATATTTTTTTATCGCTCAATATCGGTCTCGCCGACCCGTTGAGCCTGTTTGTTCCCGGTACGTCCTTGCCGGTGATGACCTTGTATACTCCGGGAATTTTCTCCGCTTCCGAGGTATCGATGGACAGGATATTTCCATGGGCTGTCTGCGCCTGGATCAGCTTGATATGCAGCGTCCCTTCAGGCAGCTTCAATCCCAGATCCCCTCCAAACTCCCACGTGCCGGTCACCTTGGCTGCGGCAGAAGGATCAGGCCGGCGGTCGCCGGACATGCCTGCTCCGTCCTTTACTTTTGACCACAGCTCTTCCTTGGTCACTTCCCCCCTCATCAGCCTCGCAGCGTCCATGACTGCGTCCACCTTCGATTCGTTGTCCTTGCACCTGCATACGTTTTTGTTTTTCCGGAACCAGTCCGCTGCTTCTTCCCTTGTCGGATTGAGGTTCTGGTCGAGCAGCGCCTTTGCCGATACGATAAAGCCCGGTGTGCAGAACCCGCATTGAGCCGCTCCGTGAATGATCCATGCAAGCTTCAGCGGGTGAAGGCTTTCTTCGCTTCCTACGCCTTCGATCGTAATAATCCGGGCATCCTCCGGGACTTCCTTCATCTTCACGATACAAGATCTTGCCGCCTTATCGTTTAAAATTACCGTACAAGCTCCGCATTCCCCTTTGCCGCAGCCCGCCTTTGTCCCTGTCAGAAACATCTGATTTCTCAGTACGCTCGCCAGAGAGACGTCAGGATCAACTACGACACGCCGTTCGACTCCGTTGATAAATAACGTTTTCTTAAGCATAGTATCCCTCCATTTTCAAATTAAGTTTTGGAACTGTCTTAAAAACCCTATCCTTTGCCCGCATCGATTCAACTTGAAAAGTTTATGTCAATAATATAACTAGCATAACTTATGCCAATAAAAAAACTCCGCCAATGTGCGGAGAGATTTCATATTTTTCAGCAAGTGTTCTGTTGTGGAACGGTTTTGTTGACGGTTTGTGTTCCAATGCGGAACATTGCTCTATTTCGGAACATCGCGTCCCTGACAATTTCCCCTTTAGGGGTTGCTGCTTGCTCAGCAGTCTTGCTTACCCGTGATAGTCCTCGATCAGCACCCTCATGACGCCGCCGCAGACCATTCCTTCCTCTTCGGCGGTTTGACCTGTCATATCGATATTATGGAGCTTTGAACCGCCTGTCCCTATGACCTGCCAGGCCGCATTGATGATTTCTCCTTCGGCATACCCGCCGCCGATACTTCCTACCGTCATTCCATATGGCCATACAAGCATCTTAGTTCCCGGCCGTCTCGGCGCCGAACCTTCCGTTGCGATGATTGTTATGAGAGCTCTTGGTTCTCCCGTATCCTTGCGGAGTTCTTCCAATACGGAACGGTCAAATTCGGGCCAGTTGGCCTTATCGGAAGACGTATTATTCGACGGACCTTCAAGCCTTCGATAGCTTACGGCCTGCGCGATTATGGATATTGCGATCTCTTCCGGCGTGACCGCTCCTATTGCAAGGCCAATGGGTGCGTTCACCTGATTGATCAGCGCATCGGAACAGCCTTCCTGCAAAAGCTGTTGTTTCACGGTGTCCACACTTCGTTTCGAACCGATCATTCCTATATACGCCGTCTTATAGTTCAGCAGCTGTTCCAGACAAGCCACATCATGCCGGTGTTCCCTGGTCATAATCACGACAAAGGAATACTCATTCAGATTTAGTTGCGTAAAGCAGTTATCGAAGCTCTCACAAATGATCTTTTCCGCATTTGGAAACCGATCCTTATTTGCGAAAATCGGCCTGTCGTCTACAACGGTGACTAAAAATCCAACTTTAGCCCCAAATTCAACCAGAGGCTTCGCAATATGACCGCCTCCCAAAACCACAAGGCGGGGTTCCGGAAAATATGGCTCAGCCAGAATGCTCACACCCTTTGATGCCTGAAAATATTGAAGATTTCCTGTACCCAAAGCAACTTGCGCTCTTAGAATCGTCGCTGAATCCAGGGGATGGACCGCATCGGAGGTGCGCAGCTGGTCTTCTGTAAGCAGGATTTTATCACGCACTGCTTCTCCGGTTTTTTCTCCGCCGTCTATTACCGTAATTACGACCGCTTTGTTTCCCTTGTCCAGCTCCCTTTTCAATCTTATGTAAATATCTGAGTTCATACGCCTATTCCCTGCTCCCAAATTCAAAGTTATGATCGCTCAGTATCTCCCGTATCTTTTCATAGCTTTTGATCATGATATCTCCGCATTTCAAAATGTAATCCTGATTGGTTTGATAGTCCGTTACAGTACATACTCCGATAATATCACTGCATTCCGTGCTTCCAAACTCAGACTCAAACCATTCGGTATATTCGTCGACCATATCGGAATACTCCGGCTTCGGATATTCCAGATCATTTCCTTTTCCTGCATAAAAGCCCAGGATCGCAATTCCTCCCGGCAACACCCCGCATGTCTTCTGAGTGCTGCCGACGCCCATACAGAGACCATTCACGGCTCTTAACAGATCTTCATTTTCTTTTTCCTCTTCGTCAAGGGCCATTTTTACCATGATTTGGGTGCAGCAATATCCTGTATTTTTCAGCTTGAACAGTTTAAAGGCGGTATCATCCAATTATTTATCCTCCAATCCTTTTTCAACCTCCAGCATTCTCCCCATAGCCAGATCCTCTCCGATAAATACGCCGTTACACTTCGGGCACTTCATCAGCTCCACTTCAAATTTTCCCGCAAGATAGGATACCTTTACCTTGCGAAGCACCAATTTTTCCTTGCATTTATCACAGATCCACGGCACGGTCTGTTCCGTTTCCTCTTTCATGTTCTGCTCCTCCGCTGCTTTCCCGATATAATTGCGAGACGGCTTCCATCTCCTTTTGATTTTCTCCCTGTAAACCGTAAGAAGCAATATTCATGCCATAACAGCACCCCCGTCAAAATGCGTGTTACAGATTGGAGCAGTGTTCTGTTTCGGAACAATTGATCCCGTAGCTCTCTATTTTTCGGTAAAGCGTGTTCCTTCCGATTCCAAGGGTCTTTGCACAGAGAGATATATTCCCTCCATATAAATCCAATACCTTGAGGATGTGCTTCTTTTCCATAAATTCCAGATCCAGGCATTCCTCAGTCGACTCACAGTTCACCGGTTCCGGGCGGCTTGCGTTTCCCTCGGATTTTTCATTCGCATTTCCGTCTGCCCTCATAAAGCTGTCCGGTATTGACTCGGTATTTACCATCAGCTCGATGATGTTTTCCAGCTCCCTTACATTTCCCGGCCATTCATATTCCAAAAGGGATTTCATCGTTGCCTCATTGATATTCACGCTTTTCTTTTTTAGCTTTTTTGATATCCGTTCCATAAAATACCGGCTTAAAAGAGGTATGTCTGCTTTCCTTTCCCTTAACGGCATCAGCCTTATGGGGAGGACATTCAGCCTGTAATACAGATCCTTACGGAAATTTCCTTTTCTGACTTCTTCATTCAGATCCTTATTGGTAGCGGCGATCACTCTTGCATCGACAACAATCTCCTTGTTGCTCCCGACCCTGATCACAACGCCTTCCTCAATCACTCGCAGCAGCCTGGTCTGCATATCCAGCGGCATTTCACCGATTTCATCCAGAAAGATCGTTCCCCCGTCTGCAATTTCAAATTTTCCAGGCTGACCAGCGCTTTTTGCGCCTGTGAACGCGCCTCCCTCATATCCAAACAGCTCCGATTCGATCAGGTTTCTTGGTATCGCGCCGCAGTTTAACGCGACAAAAGGCTCGTCATGCCTGTTGCTGTAATTATGGATCGCCTGTGCGAAGAGTTCTTTCCCCGTGCCGCTTTCCCCCATGATCAGAACATTGGACCTGCTGTCGGAAATCTTTTTCGCATATTCAATGATCCGTACAAAGCTCTTATCCTCTCCGATGATTTTATCAAAGGTATAAATCGCTTGGTGTCCCATGATTTTATTGGCCAGCTTCCTGACCTTTTTGACCTCTACAAAAACAAAAACGATGCTCATCAATTTTTGTTCTCCGTCAAGATTCGGATAGGCGCTCAAATTGAATTGGAGCTTTTTTCTCCTGGAGTTTACAAATACGTCTGCATCTACAAAACTTTTCTTATTTACAATAGCGGTTTTCACCCTATCCCAATCGTCCAGCAGATCCCCCGTTTTTATCGATCTCAATTCATCAGGGGAATATCCGAACATTTCCGAAACATGGCGATTGACCGTCTTGATGTTCCCCTCCAGATCGGAGGTCAGGATCCCTGCGTCAATGGATTCAATGATCGTCTCGGTAAATTTCTTTTCCATGGACAATTCTTCATTGTATCTCTTAATATCCATCATCTCCTCGATCGCGTTGGCGGCCGCCACGACCATGCCCAGCGTATGCAGATTGACGGATTCGCTGTACCCGGTCAAGTCAATGCTTCCGATAATCTCTCCCATGGAATTTCTGATCGGAGAAGCGGAGCAGGTCCACCGGTGATATGCCTTTATGTAATGTTCCTCACCGGACACTTGCAGCGGCTTAACCTCGGCAAGGGTCGTACCCATTGCGTTTGTCCCGATGTTGCATTCGTCCATATACGCTCCGGGCACCATCTTCAGCGAAAAAGCTTCGGCTAGAATATTTTCATCGCCAATTATGCTTAAAATACAGCCTTCCTCATCGGTCAGTATGGAGAAAAAATTGGATCCTTTCACAAAATTATATAACCGGTTTATATAAAAGTCGGCCGTGTCGATCAGTTCCCTTTTCGCCTCCAGCTTTTTATAGAGTTCATTGCCGGAAATGATCTTTTTACTGTAGATCCGATTCTGCTCAACCTTATACTGCCTGCAACGTTCATGGGAACTGATGATATAATCCTTTTTCAAGCCCATTTCTCTACCACTCATAAAACCCCTCCATTCATGAGTAAATCCTCTGGAGTCTGTGCATATCTGCCATGGTATGTTTTTTTTAATATAATCCTTTGCCGTGCAGTTTGCAATACCCGTTTGCGGGAAGATACATACCCTACTTTACCTGCGGCAGTTTCGCTTCATGTTGGCCTTCCTTATGGACAATCAGGATGGTGATATCACCCTGCTCATCAACCAGAAAATCGCCGCCATTCAAATCAGATCCGGCACTTTTGTCGACCAGTGATTATCCGAAAGATATTCAAACAGCGCATTTTTATCACCTTTTTCAAAAAGAGCTACGATTTCCGAATGTTCCTTATTCATGGAAGCGCATATGGCAAAGAGCTCCGTCTCATCCGTGCTGTAATACGTATATCGGTCCAGAGTCGCCTTGATCTGCTTTAATAATGTGATCAGTTGTATATTATCACATTTGTTGATGTAAACGCTGTGAAAGTTTTCCTGCTGCTCGCAGTAGGCCGGATAATTCTTGTATTTGATTGCGACGTCGGCCAGATCGATGTATTCCCGCATCTTGTTCAGATCGGCGCCGGTGATATTGGGAAGCGCCAGTTTGGCCGCCAGCGCATCCATATTTCCCAGGATTTCATAGGCGTCCAGTTTTGTTTTATAATCAAATTTTGTTATCGCGTAACCCTTTCTGGGAATCCTCTCCAAAACTCCATTGGCCACCAGCTCGATCAGCGCTTCCCTTGCCGGAGTCCTGCTGATATTCAGCGATTCGCAAATCATTGTCTCCGTAATAATATTATCCTGTGAAAATTCTCCGCTGTGAATTTTTGACAGAATGTTCTCCATAGCCATATGCCGCAGCGATGTAATATCCAAACGATTACCCCCTTGTTTTTATTCTTTGTTTAAAATATAACACACGTATATCGGTCTATGCAACAAAATAGCATAAATTTAAAATATACATGTATACGTAAAAATTGTTTTTAATTCAATACAAAAATCTATCGTTTAAATTGATGGATTTATTGGATTATCTTATCTTAGAACGCAAGTATTCATCGATTATTTTTGCATTGACATCAATTCTGGTATGCATATATACTTTTGGCAAATAAGCGCTTGTTATCAATGAATGGAGTACGTTGTGGGATAGCATCAATCGCCATAATACAGAACGATCTGCAAGGTAATATTTTCCAAATACAAATTGCCTGGGCAGATGAAATTTAAGAAATAAGGCCGCAATTGATGCTGAAAATGGAGGAATAAGAATATGGAAAAAAGACCTTATGCCGTTGTCGAATGGAACGATGTGGAAAGCGACGCAAAAGGATGGCTTTGCGCCTACAATTTTGTAAACCATTACTGCGGAGGCGGTACCAGGATGCACCCGACGGTCACGAAGGAGGAAGTCGTCCGTTTGGCGACCACGATGGGATACAAATATAAAGCCGCCGAATCAATGACCACAGGAGGCTGCAAGGGAGGAATCGCCTATGATTACAAAGCCCCCGACGCAAAGGATGTTTTAAGAAGATACCTGATCGCCATGGCTCCTTACATAAAGGCCGGCGTATCCATCGGCGGAGACCTGGGCGTCGATTACGGCGATGTGCTGGAAATTCTGGATGAGCTTGGGATCGGGCTGCCGGCCACCAAGGAGATGAAGACGGACCCGAAAATCATCAAATGCATCGAAGAGCACGACAAGCTTTGCGATATGACCTACGACGGATTTAAGATGTATGACATGATCACCGGTTACGGCTGCGCCGCCGGTCTGGATGAAGCCTGGAAAATCAAAGCGGGAAAAGAAGGCGCCACAGTCGTCCTGCAGGGCTTCGGCTGCGTAGGCGCATCCATGGCGATCAACCTTGACCAGATGGGATATAAGGTGGTCGGAATTGCCGACGCCAACTGTCTGGTGGTATGCCAGGACGGGCTGGACGTCAAGAAGCTCGTAGAAACAAGAAAGCCAAAGGGAGAGCTTGATCAAAGCGCTTTTGAGCCCGGCTATCAGGTGCTGAAGAACAGCGAATGGCTGGACATAGACTGTGACATTCTGGTTCCCGCGGCGCTGGAAGACGTCATCAACAAAGACAACGCTCATAAAGTAAAAGCCAGCCTGATCGTGGAAGCGGCCAACATTCCGGTTACTGCCGAAGCGGACGAAATTCTGGCCGGGATGAACGTGGACATCTGCGTGGACTTCGTGACGAATCTGGGCGGTATCCGAATCTACGACGTTGCCGTCTTCGGCCTGGTCCCCTGCGTTCCGGAGGCCATTGTGGAGGATACCGTCTCTCTGATCCGGAAGAATACCCGGCTCGTCTTTGAGAAAGCCGCGGCCGAGAAGAGGACAACGAGACAGGTCGCCCGGGAACTGTTTGTGCCGGACACCTTTGACACCCCTGATATATAAACGGAGGACGCTATGGAGAAGCTTATCATTCACAGAGAATCCTGCAAGAGCTGCCACTACTGTATCGTCAACTGTCCAAAAGCAGCCCTGACCATGACCGGCCCCATCAACAGCGCCGGATACATGACAACGGAAGTGGACCGGGACAAATGCATCACCTGCGGGATCTGCTACAATGTATGCCCGGATTACGTATATGAAATAATTGAGGAGGAGGCCGAGGCATGACAAAGAAACTGATGAAAGGGAACGATGCGGTGGCCGAGGCAGCGATCCGTGCCGGATGCCGGTTCTTCGCGGGCTATCCCATTACCCCTCAGAGTGAAATTTTAGAATATTTATCATGGAGAATGCCGGAGGTCGGAGGCGTCTTTATTCAGACAGAATCCGAAATTTCAGGGATCTCCATGATCTACGGAGCCGCGGCTGCCGGCGCCAGAGCCTTGACCAGCTCTTCCGGTCCTGGCTTCAGCCTGATGCAGGAGGGAATTTCCTACATCGCTTCCGCGGAGCTGCCCTGCGTGGTGCTGGATGTACAGCGCTACGGCTCCGGTCTGGCGGACATCTACACCGGCCAGGGAGATTATTGGCAGGCCGTGAAAAACGGCGGCCACGGAGACTACCGATGCCTCGTTTTCGCCCCGAATTCAGTCCAGGAAACGGTGGACCTGATGGGCCTGGCTTTCGATAAAGCGGAAGAATACAGAAACCCTGTCCTCCTCCTCTCCGACGCCTCAATCGCTCAGATGATGGAACCGGTGGAGTTTCCGGAGATGAAAGACTATGACCAGGACGCCCTGCCATGGGCCATGAAGGGAAAGGGAGACGGCCAGAACAAACGCCACACTTCCATCATGTATTACAACCTGGATTATGATAATTATCTGAAACGCAAGTACGACAAAATGGTGGAAAAAGAACAGCGATGGGAGGAAGTCCGGACAGAGGACGCTGAGCTGATCCTGGTGGCTTACGGAATTTCCTCCAGGATCTGTGAAGAAGTTGTGGAATCGGCAAGAAAAGAAGGAATGAAGGTCGGCCTGATCCGTCCCATCACCCTCTACCCCTTCCCGGTAAAGGCTTTCGAAAAGCTGGAGAGCGTAAAATACTTCGCAAGTGTGGAAATGTCATGTCTGTCTCAAATGATCGAAGACGTGGTGATGGCTTCAAAATGCAGGCCTACCTATCCGATCCGCGGCGGCATGAAGGTTTACGAGACCGAGGAAATCCTATCAGCCGTAAAGGACATCTTTGCCGGCAACGCAAAGGAGGTTTACTGAAATGGAAAAACGACGTTCAAAAATCCTTTACACGGATCATAAATTCTGCCCCGGCTGCGGCCATGGCATTGTAAACCGGCTTATCGCGGAGGTCCTTGAGGAAATGGGCGAGGACAAGAGTGCAATCTGCGCCGTTGCCGTCGGATGCTCCTCCCTGATGCCGGATACCTATGGCGTCGACATCGTCCAGTCCCAGCACGGACGCGCCGCCGCAGTTGCGGTAGGCTTAAAGCGCTGCCGGCCCGAAAATATGGTTTTCTCCTATCAAGGTGACGGCGACGCCCTCGCCATCGGATTTTCAGAGACCATGTACGCCGCGGTCCGCAACGAAAATATCACCGTGATCCTCATCAACAATAATAACTTCGGCATGACCGGCGGACAGATGTCCCCCACCACGCTGGAGAATCAGCGGACCACAACCTCTCCCTACGGCAGGGATGTTTCCCTCACGGGTAATCCGCTGGATGCGATCAGGCTGATGAGTACGCTGGACGTCGCTTATCTGGCAAGGGGGACCATGACGGATACCAAGGAAATCAATAAGACAAAGAAATATATCCGCAGGGCCTTTGAGGCACAGAAAAACAAGGAGGGCTACAGCCTTGTGGAAATCCTGTCCCCTTGTCCCACGAACTGGGGAATGACGCCGTTAAATGCGTGCAAGCAGATCAATCAGGTGGTTCAGACAGTGTACCCCCTGGGCGAGTTCAAAGGAGGTGGCAAATAATGAATCTGATCTTTGCAGGATTCGGCGGACAGGGCGTACTTACAGCCGGCCTCATCATGGGAAAAACCGGCGTGGACACCGGCAAAAACGTAACCTGGATCCCCTCCTACGGAAGCGAAATGCGAGGCGGCACAGCTAATTGCAACGTAAAGATTTCCGATGGAAAAATCGCCAGCCCTTTTGTAACGAAAATTGATATTCTAGTCGTCATGAACATGCCTTCTCTGGTCAAGTTTGAAAAAAACGTAGTACCCGGCGGCGTGATCATCGCCAACAAAACCCTGATCGATCAGTATGCTTTCCGCAAGGATATTCAGGTATATGAAGTGGACGCCACCCGCATCGCCGACGAAGCGGGGAATCCCAAGGGAGCGAATATCGCGATGCTGGGAGCCCTGGCAGCCTCCGGCGCTTTGTTCGACGCCGAGACAGCCTGGAAGGGAATTGAAAACTTCTTTCTGGAAAAGGGAAAAAACAATCCGAAAAACGAGCTGGTTTTCAGAAAAGGCCTGGAGGAAACCGGCAAAAAAGAAATATGAGGAGCGGAAAGAAAGATGGAGATCAGTAAATTATTAAAGCCCAATAAAGTAGCCGTCGTCGGAGCCAGTGAAAAAGAAGGCTTTGGCGGCGATACCTGCAGAAATATCATCCGTTATATGAAACCCGAGGATTATTATTTCATAAACCCAAAAAGGGATCAGGTCCAGGGCGTTCGCTGCTACTCTTCCATTTCCGACCTGCCGGAACCCGTCGAGCTTCTCGTCATCGCCACGCCCATGTCCACCGTGGAAGGCTTCCTGCGTGAAGGCGCGAAAAAGGGTGTCCGCGGAGCGGTAGTATTTGCCAGCGGTTACGGAGAAGTGGGCACCGAAGAGGGGGTCCAGGCGGAAACCCGGCTCAAGGAGCTTTGCAGGGAGCTCGACATCGCCCTTATGGGTCCCAACTGCGCCGGCTACGCCAATTACGTGGATATGATCTATCCTTACGCGTTTATCTCAAATGAACGGGACAGAAAGGGCGCCGTGGGAGTGGTCTCGCAGAGCGGTCAGCTGGTACTGTCCATGATGGAGGCTCCAAGCATTCGCTTCTCCTACGCCATTTCCTCCGGCAACGGAAAAATCACCACCATTGAAGACTATCTGGACTTTTTGGTGGATGACGAGGATACCCAGGTCATCGCCCTTTATATGGAAGGCAGCAAGCAGCCGGCAAAGCTGGCGGCAACTCTGAAAAAGGCGGCGTTGAAGCGCAAGCCCATCGTTGTGCTGAAAACAGGCCGGTCTGAAAAAGGTCAGGCGCTGGCAGCCTCTCATACCGGAAGCCTTTCCGGCAGCGACAAGGTCTTTGACGCCCTCTTTGACAAGTTCGGGGTAATTCGCGTTGACGATCTGGAAGAATTGATTTCCACGGCCCAGGCGCTGGCAGTTCTGAAAAAGCTTCCTGAAAAAAGCGGCTTTTCCAGCATCAGCTTATCGGGAGGCGAGACGGGAATCTGCGCCGATCTGGGTCAGATCACCGGTTTGAATTATCCGGATTTCGGTGAAAAAACCGTAAAGGCTTTGGAGGAGATCCTTCCAGGCTATGCCACCGTCAATAATCCTCTGGATTCGACGGCCTCCCTGTCCTATGACATTGATAAATTCGCCTCTGTCTGCGAAGCGGTCATGAAGGACCCCTCCGTGGGGATCGTAGCGATCGGTTATACCCTGCTGGAAGAGATTTCGGACAATGCGATCTACTATATGTCGGAAGCGCTGGAAAGGGTTATGAAGGAGGAATGGGCCAAACCCTGCCTGATGCTTCCTTTCGCGGAGAATACGCGCAACAGAGACTATGTAAAAAAGCTGGAAAGCATCGGCGTTCCGGTTCTTCCGACCTCACTGTATGCTCTGAAAATTATAAAAAACATTCTGGCCTTTGCAAGCTACCGGCCGGAGAATCACAATCTTGAGGTTGCGATTCTGAGCAATTTGGCGCCGAACCAGACGTCGTCGCCAGCAGAAGAAGCCCGGCAGACGGCGGAAAAAACGGGCGGCAGAGCCGGTACCGCCCTCACGGAAAGCG
>DLFX01000158.1 GCA_002482405.1 Firmicutes bacterium UBA7709
CACCAGACCGCCGGAACCGATCATGGCGCCGGCCTTTTTCAGAGAGTCAAAGTCCAGGCTCATATCGAGATGCTTTTCCGTGAGACAGCCTCCCGACGGGCC
Source organism: Firmicutes bacterium UBA7709 (assembly GCA_002482405.1). Next base: position 103 of record DLFX01000158.1, read on the forward strand.
TCCGATCTGGACGGCCTTAAATGCCTTTCCGTTTTTCACGCCGCCGCCGATATCGAATATTACCGTTCTAAGGGTCGTTCCCATGGGGACCTCGATGAGACCTGTGTTGTTTACGTTTCCGGTCAGCGCGAAGGCTTTTGTGCCCGGGCTCTTTTCGATTCCGACCTTCCGGTATCCGTCGGCTCCGTTCATGATGATATAGGAAACGTGAGCGAAGGTTTCAACGTTGTTCAGAACCGTCGGCTTTCCGAAGAGCCCCTGCTCCACGGTCCGGGGAGGCTTGACCCTCGGCATGCCCCGGTTTCCCTCGATGGAAGCGGTCAGGGCGCTGCCTTCTCCGCAGACGAAAGCCCCCGCTCCCAGATTGATCCGGATGGAAAAGCCGAATCCGCTTTCCAGGATATTCTCCCCGAGATAGCCCGCCTCCTCCGCCTGGGCAATAGCGATCTGCAGGCGGCGCACCGCCAGCGGGTATTCTGCCCGGACATAGATGTATCCCACCTGAGCGCCCGTTGCGATTCCGGCGATGATCATGCCTTCCAGCATCTTATGAGGATCTCCCTCCATGACGCTCCGGTCCATAAACGCTCCGGGATCTCCTTCGTCTCCATTGCATACGATATATTTCACAGGCTCAGACTGGCTTCTTACCTGCACCCACTTTTTGCCGGTAGGGAAACCGCCGCCGCCTCTTCCTCTCAATCCTGATTTTTCGATTTCACTGCAGATAGCTTCCCCGTCCATCTCAAAGAGGGCCTTTCTGACGGCCTGGTAGCCTCCCGCGGCGATATATTCACCGATATCCTCGGGGTTGATGATCCCGCAGTTTTTCAGCGCGATCCTGGTCTGTTTCTGTAAAAATCCACCATCGCCTTCCGTAATCAGATACTCCTCCACAGGGGCGTTCCCTGCGATATGCCGCTCAACCACGGCGCCGACCTTGTCCTCCGTCATATGTACATATCTGCTCAGCGTTCCGTCGTCGTTGTAAACATCGACGATAGGCTCCAAATAACAGCTTCCGATACAGCCGGCGATGGACACCGCCGCATCGAGCTTCCTTTCAGCGATTTGCCTCTTAAACTCCGCTTCCGTCTTTTTCGCTCCGGAGGCGATCCCGCAGCTTCCCTGTCCGATCACAATTTTCATGGTTAAGCCTCCTTTGCTTCCTTCTCTCCGAATTGAGCGATTGCCTCTTTCTCTCTGATCCGTCCGAGAATCTCCAACACCTTTTCCTTGGTAAGATTGCCGTAGGTCTCTTCCCCGCCGCTGTTCTGGATCATCATGACAGGCGCCAGACTGCAGCATCCCAGACATGCCACATTATTTAAAGTAAAGATACCGTCCTCCGTCGTCTCACCGTCGGAAATTTTCAGTTCGTCGCAGATAGCGGCCTCTATCTCCTGTGAGCCGCTCACATGGCAAGCCGTTCCCTGGCAGAGCATGATGAGGTTCCTTCCGATTGGCTGCAGCCTGAACTGGGTGTAGAAGGTCGCCACCCCATATATCTTGGCCTGCGTGTTTCCGGTCCTTGCAGAGATATAGGCGATGACTTCCCGAGGCAGGTAGCCGTAGATGTTCTGGGCCTGCTGCAGGATCATGATCAGATTGCCGGGCAACCCTGCAACCTTTTCCAAAAACAGGTCCAGCTCCGTGAAATCAAATCCGTTTTGATTTCCGCACGAACATTTGTGGTTTTCGGTGTTATGGCATTCCATAATATTCCCCCTTGTCATATGCACCACAGAATTAAATGTTAATTATTTGTCATAAAAATTATACATGACAACCGCAAGTTTGTAAATCATGATTTTCCCTATTTATTCATGTTTTCGAGCATTTATCTTCAACTAATTTTTCATAAACAGCAAATTAATAAATTATTTTGAGCTTGATTATACTGTATACACTTATGAAAATTAATTTGCATTGAATATGTGCAGGCTGTAATGATATGATTGGTGTGAAAGGATTTAAAAACAGAGATTATGAAGCATTTAAAGAAGGAAACATTGAGCACTTACGGGCTCGTTATGGTCGCATTGTTCTGGGGTCTTGGATTCCCCGCGTTAAAGGTGGTATCGGATACGATCCCCACGTTTTATCTCATCGGACTGCGCTTTTTTATGGCGGCCGCCCTGCTCTGCGTCATTTTTTTCAAGAGGCTGAGGGAAATAAATAAGACGCTGATCCGCAGCGCCTTTATTCTATCCATATTTCTATTCTTATGTTATGCCTGCGCCACCCTGGGCATCAAGTACACGACGTCGGCAAGAGCTTCCTTTTTCAGCTGCCTTGGGGTTCTGGTCATCCCTATCATCCTTCGGATTTTCGGCAAGGAAAAGATCGCCAAAAGGGTTCTGATCAGCATCGGGCTGTGCACCGCGGGGCTGTTTGTCATTTCCTTTACGAAGGGAATGGGATTTTACCTTTCCCCCGGCGACATCATCTGCCTCGGATGCTCCGTCACCGGCGCTTCTCATGTGGTGATCACCGGAAGGGTGGCCAAGGATCAGGACCCGGCTCTGCTGGCGACGGCTCAGCTGTTTTTCATCTCAGTCTNNCCTTCATCACAGCGTTTTTCCTGGAAGATTTTCCGGAGAACATACCCCTCTTTCACTGGGGCGTCATGATATTTCTCGCCGTCTTCTGCACAGCCGCCGCCTTTGTCCTGCAATGCTCCTGCCAGAGATATATCAACCCTGCCAGGACCGGCGTGATCTTTGCCCTTGAACCGGTCAGCGGAGCGGTTTTTTCCGCCATGCTTCTGGGGGATCATC
>DLFX01000269.1:0-152 GCA_002482405.1 Firmicutes bacterium UBA7709
GCGAAAGAGATCATCAGGCTGGCCTGTATGCTTTCCGAACAGCTGGAAAGGGATCCTCTGGTGAAGGGCCGCATCAAGGTCGTCTTCCTTGAAAACTATTCCGTCTCCCTGTCCGAGCTTATTATGCCTGCGGCGGACCTGTCGGAGCAGAT
>DLFX01000269.1:246-1952 GCA_002482405.1 Firmicutes bacterium UBA7709
AAACATCTTCATCTTCGGCATGAGCGCGGATGAAGCCGAACAACTGAAAATGAAGGGGAACTACAGTCCCTGGAGCTTTTATCAGGAAAACAAGAGCATTGCGTCCATCATTAAATTTTTAATCAATGGAATTCCGGGAGGCTCCTTTGGGGATATCGTAAATTCCCTCATCGCCGGTTTCAACGGGGAGGCGGACCAATACTTCGTCATCGCCGACTTTGAAAGCTACCGTGCTGCCCAGCAGGAGGCCGCAAACGCCTATCAGGATACCTTCCGGTGGGCGGGCATGTCCCTGACCAATATTGCGAAAGCCGGGATTTTCTCCGCGGACAGGAGCGTGAGAGAATACGCCGATAAGATTTGGAGGATAAAGTCGCTCTATGATCCGGTTTGATTCCAGAAATGCCTATTATAAAACACCCTTTGGAGCGGTGGAGCAAAACGCGGAGCTGTCCCTGCGGATCGCTGTAACAGTGGGCAAGCCCATAGCTTCCGCGCTGCTCTTTGTCAGAAGCGACGAAACCGGGACCTCCGTCACGGCGGAGGGAAAGTCCGGGGATGCTGCCCCTCCGGGCGGGCTTGACCCCGACGAGGGCGGCGTTCTATGCGAATTCAAGATACAGATCGGCGGGATCGGTCTGTATCTTTATCATTTCGAGGTTTCTTACCAGGACGGGGAAAAGGAACTGAGCCCCGAGTTCCAGCTCACGGTGTATGAACGGGATTACCTGACGCCCTCATGGCTGAAATCCGGCGTGATGTATCAGATTTTCCCCGACAGCTTCGCGAACGGCCACTGCGCGCTGCAAGAAGCGCCGCAGAGCCATGCGCTCCCCGGCGGCNNCCGGACCGTTTCGCCCGCAGTGAGACCTATCATGGGCCAAGACAGGATAAAAATTATGTCCTGCGGGATGACTGGGGCGGACTGCCCAACGACAAGCCCGACGAGAAAGGGATCATTCAGAACAACGATTTCTTCGGCGGCAACTTGAGGGGCGTCATGGAGAAATTGGAGTATTTGAAGGAACTGGGAGTCACGGTGATCTACCTCAATCCAATTTTTGAGGCTTATTCCAACCACCGCTACGACACCGGGGATTATAAAAAAATAGACCCTCTTCTCGGCACCGAGGAGGATTTCCGCGCCCTGTGCGAAAAGGCGAAGGAATCGGGGATCAGGATCATTCTGGACGGCGTTTTCAACCATACGGGAAGCGACAGCCTCTATTTCAACAAGAAAGGGCGTTATCCCGGGCTTGGCGCGTTTCAGAGCAAGGATTCTCCCTATTACAAGTGGTACCGCTTCACCGAATTTCCCGACGAATACGAGTCCTGGTGGGGTATCGACACGTTGCCTCAAGTCAACGAGACGGAACCGTCCTATCTGGACTATATCATCCGCTCCGGGGACTCCGTGATAAAACGCTGGCTGCGCTGCGGTGCCTCGGGCTTTCGTCTGGACGTGGCGGATGAACTCCCCGATGAGTTCCTGGAAGAGCTCCGGACCGCGGTAAAGGAAATCAAGCCTGACGGGGCCGTGATCGGCGAAGTGTGGGAGGATGCCTCCAACAAGGTCTCTTATGGGCTCAGAAGGAAGTATTTTCTGGGTCGTCAGCTGGATTCCGTGATGAACTATCCTCTGAAGGACGCCGTCATCGATTATCTCGCCGGCAGCCAGGACGGCCTGCGGCTTGAAATGACCGTGA
>DLFX01000269.1:1973-12712 GCA_002482405.1 Firmicutes bacterium UBA7709
CCTGCGTTTAACGCCCTCATGAACATTCTGGGGACCCACGATACCCGGCGGATCCTCACGGTGTTGGGAGAAAACAGCGAAAGCGAGGCCTATGGGAGGCAGAGGCTCTTTCTGGCGCTGCTGATCGTCTCTTTCATGCCCGGGATTCCCTGTATCTACTATGGCGACGAAATCGGCATGAAGGGTGAGCGCGACCCCTTTAACCGCATGTGTTTCGATCCGGACCGCGGAGATCCCGAAATCCTGCGTTTTTTCAGAAGGCTCTTCGCTTTCCGCGGAAGGATAGACGGGCTGGAAGACTATCTGTTCCAGCCAGAACGCGCGGAGGGCAGCTTCTATTCCTTCGGCAGATCCGGGAAAAAAGGACGCCTCATCGTGGCGGTGAACTCCGGGGAGGGGAATTGGCCTCTGGACCTTTCCCTGAAGGAAGGAGAATCCCTGAAGGATTTTTTTATCAGCGGAACCGTGCTCTATCAGGGGCAGGAATCCTTCATCATCGGAGAAAATTCCGGGATAGCAGCCTGGATCGTCTATAATTCGACAATTAATGTAACAAATTTGGCGCAATAAAAACCTTGGATTCTATTGACAATCGGGTACTCCCCCGTTATGATTATTAATACGGCTAAATACCATATATTGTATTGGATAAAAAACAATGCAATACAAATAGGGGTTTTCGGAGAGTCCGGCAAACTCCAAATGGTTGAAATAATACAGAGCATCGGTTGACAGGATACGGCGTCGCCGGTGCCGACGGGAGGTACATGAGATTGGACGCAATAAAACAGATCATCAAGAGAGACGGACGCTGCGCCGAATTTGATATCGAAAAGATCGCAAGCGCAATTTATAAGGCTGCGGAGGTTCTCGGCGGGAAGGACCACGAGATGGCCATGGAGCTTGCGGAAAAGGTGGAGCAATATGTGATAGACAAAGGCCTGCCGGAGCGTCCGACCGTTGAACAAATACAGGATGCGGTGGAAAAAGTCCTGATCGAAAACGGACATGCCCGGACGGCGAAGGAGTACATCCTTTACCGCGCGGAACGCACGCGACTCAGAGAGATGAACACCCGTCTCATGAAGGTCTACGAGGACCTGACCTTCAAAGAAGCGCAGGATAACGATATCAAGCGCGAAAACGCCAATATCGACGGCGATACGGCGATGGGCACCATGCTGAAATACGGTTCCGAGGGCGCAAAGCAGTTTTATGAGATGTATGTGCTCCATCCCGAACATTCCAAAGCCCACAGGGATGGCGACATCCATATTCACGATCTGGACTTTCTGACCCTTACGACGACCTGCTGCCAGATCGACCTGGAAAAGCTCTTTAAGGGAGGGTTTTCCACAGGCCACGGATTTTTGCGGGAGCCCAACGATATTCAGAGCTACGCGGCTTTAGCCTGCATTGCCATCCAGTCAAACCAGAACGACCAGCACGGCGGCCAGAGCGTGCCGAATTTTGATTACAGCATGGCAAACGGCGTGAAAAAGACATATAAAAAGCTTTATTGGAACAACCTGGGCAAGAGCATGGATATTCTGTGCGGAACTGCCGACGGTGAAGCCAAGGCAAAGGAAATCGGCGCCGCTATCGAACGGGATTTTGGCATCGCGCCGAACCTGGCCGACGACAATGACTATACGAAAAAAGAAGCGAAATATCTGAAGGAATTCCTGTCTGCCGATCAGATCAAAACGATTCAGAGAGTTGCTGTGAGCTATACTCAGAAAGAGATCAGGCGGGCGACCTATCAGGCGATGGAGGCTTTTGTCCACAACCTGAACACCATGCATTCCAGAGCGGGAGCCCAGATCCCGTTCAGCTCCATCAACTACGGTACGGATACCAGCCCCGAGGGCAGGCTCGTCATCGAGAGCGTGCTGAAGGCGACGGACGCAGGACTTGGCAACGGAGAGACGGCCATTTTTCCGATCCACATCTTCAAGGTCAAGGAAGGGGTCAGCTACAATCCGGCCGATCCGAACTACGACCTGTTCCAGCTTGCCTGTAAGGTTTCGGCGAAGAGGCTTTTTCCGAATTTCTCGTTTTTGGACGCGCCTTACAATCTTCAATTTTATGATCCGAAGAATCATGATACGGAGGTCGCTTACATGGGCTGCAGGACGAGGGTCATCGCCAACGTTTATGACAGAACGAGACAGACGGTAGGCGGCAGGGGCAACCTGAGCTTTACTTCCATCAATCTGCCGAGGCTGGCCATCAAAGCCAACGGAAATGTGGACATTTTCTTTGAGGATCTTGACCGGAAGATCACTCTGGTCATCGACCAGCTCATGGAGCGGTACAAGATCCAGGCGGCGAAGAAGGTAAAAAATTTCCCCTTCCTCATGGGGCAGGGGATCTGGATGGACTCGGACAAACTCGGTCCGAACGACAGCATCGGAGAGATCCTGAAGCACGGCACCCTGACCATGGGCTTTATCGGCCTTGCAGAATGCCTGAAAGCCCTCATCGGAAGCCATCACGGCGAAACCCAGGAGGCGAGAAACCTGGGGTTGAACATCGTAGGCTACATGCGCAAGCGCATGGACGAGNNCTCTCATTGCGACGCCGGCGGAGGGTCTTTCCGGCAGGTTCGTGCGGATAGACAGGGAAAAATACGGAGTCATCGAAGGCGTCACCGACAGAGATTACTATACCAATTCCTTCCATGTCCCTGTTTATTATCCCATTTTCGCTTTCGACAAGATCAAGATCGAAGCTCCTTATCACGCTCTGACCAACGCGGGGCACATCACATATGTGGAGCTTGACGGGGATCCTACGAAGAACCTCGACGCTTTCGAGCGCATCGTCCGCTGCATGAAGGAGAGCGGCGTCGGTTACGGTTCCATCAACCACCCTGTGGACAGAGATCCGGTCTGCGGATATACCGGTATTATCGAGAACGAATGTCCCCATTGCCACCGCAGGGAGGACGAAGAAGCCCGCGGATTTGAACGGATCCCGAGGATCATCGCATCTGCCGGCGCCTGAAATCATATTGTTATTTGATTGTTTATTAAGAAAACACGAGATAAGGGGAGGTACACATCATGAATATTATTGTAAAAAATGGTGAGATTAGTGAAGCAGAGCAGAAAGAATATGTCAGATACCTGGAGAACNNGAGAACAAGTTCCATAAGAGTTTAGATTCTTTAGAGATCACGATAGACGGAGATTACGCGGATCTGCAATACAGCTTTATCCCTGTAAACTTTGAGAGGATCCGCAGAATTACAGGATATCTGGTGGGGACCGTGGAACGGTTCAACGACGCCAAGAGAGCCGAGGAGCGCGACAGGGTAAAGCACGGCGTAGGAACCGGATTTGAAATGATATGAACGACCGGAAAACGATCCGGATCGCGGGCATTGTCCGGGAATCCATCGTGGACGGACCGGGGCTGAGGTTTGCGGTCTTTGCTCAGGGCTGCCCCCATCACTGCAGGGGATGCCACAACGAAGGAACCCACGACTTCAACGGGGGTTACGACTGCGGGCTGACCCGAATCCTTGAGGAGATCGACAAAAATCCGCTGCTTTCCGGCGTGACGTTCACCGGAGGCGAGCCTTTCTGCCAGCCCGGGGCATTTTATGAGCTGGGCGTTGAAATAAAGGCGAGAGGTCTGGACATCGTGGCATTTTCCGGATATACTTTGGAGGAGCTCCAGAAGAAAGCGGAAACGGAAGCGGATGTCAGGCATCTTCTGGGCATCGTGGATTACCTGGTGGACGGTCCTTTTATCCTGGAAGAGAGGGATCTCACCCTGCAATTCAGGGGAAGCCGCAATCAGAAGTTCATCACCATGGCGGAAATCAGAAAATAGAAAAAAATATTTTACAAGTGGAAATCTATATGGTATAATGTCCCTTGTTTGATGCAAAAATTTGATTGCTTTAAAGAGCATTGCAATACAAAAGGAGGTGCGGCAGATGTCAAGAAAGTGTGAAATTTGTGGTAAGGGTCAAGTATCCGGCAATAACGTTTCCCATTCCAACAGACATACCAGAAGAAAATGGAATGCGAACATTCAGACTGTAAAAGTAGTTGAAAACGGAACAGTTTCAAGAAAGAACGTATGCACGAGATGCATACGCAGCAACAAAGTCAACCGCGCCATCTAATATACTTAGATGAAAAAACCTGCAGATTTCTGCAGGTTTTTTAGTACCATCGGCGGCAGGATCTGGAACGGGCTTTACTCTGTCAACCGATGCTATGTTCAGCAGTTGAACAGTTTGAACCCGCAGAAGATCATCAATCCCCCCAGAATGATCAGCCAAAGCTTGGAGGGGAGAATAAAGGCGCAGATCGTGCATATTCCGATAATCAGCAGAATCAGTCCGAAGAGCTCTACTTCTCCGGGCTTTATGCAGCATATTTTTCTCGGTTTCACCATATTCACTTCCTTATGTGTTGAGCATTAGAAATGCAAATATCAGCACGAGGACGGCCAGGGCGATATACCACACGAAAACAGGGACGGTATGTATTACAATTACCGCACCGGCAATCGCTATTATAACGCCGAACAGCTTGTAGCCCATCTTCCTATCTCTCACTGCAGACCACCCATTACCAGCTCGCCCAATTTGCCGCGCAAATTGTCGGCGAACTAATGCAAGGAAATCACAAATCTCCGATTTGTAGATTTCTACTGCTAACATTGTATGTTTCTCCGGGGGGTATCGTGCAAAAATTGTTTCTCATTTGCCTTAAAATATGGTAAAATGAACAGAAGTGAGGGGGCGAGACCATTGCTTTACAGACTTGAAACGGCGGAAGGGGCCATATCCTTCGACAAGGAAGTCATCGGAAAGATCATTGCCGAAGCCGTAGGGCAGTTTAAAGGAAAAGTGTTCATATCGAACCACAAGGGGAAAGTCATATCGGGAATCGCCGCCAAGCTGGGCATGATGGATGATATCAGCTTTATGGAGATCAATCTGGGAAAGGACGGGCTCGATATTCGGTTCTACATTCTGATCCGGTTCGGCACCAGCATCAACCGTGTTACGGAACAGCTCATCGAGACGATCAAAAACAACACTGAGAAAATTACCGGACTTGAAGTCAACAGCGTTTCGGTGGTGGTGGCGGGGATGGTTTCCAAGCAGACGGTGAGAAGGAATATCGAGGTAAGGGGATAATCGGGGGCCATATGGATTTACAGGATAAAGTGACCGCGATCAAAGGGATCGGGCCGAAAAAGTCCGTCGCTTTAAATAAATTGAATATCAATTCCATTGAGGATTTCCTGTTTTTCTATCCCAGAGACTATGAAGACAGGCGCGAAATGAGACAGATCATATCCCTCCGTGACGGCGACACCGCCCTGGTGAAGGGAAAGCTGATCCTCATGGTAAAAGGACGGGGCTGGTCCCCGCGGAAACAAACCTTAAAGCTTTTGGTTCAGGATGAAACTGGCGCGATGGAGGTTGTTTTTTTTCATGCGGGATTTTTGGACAAGACCCTGAAGCAGAGCGAGGAATACCTATTTTACGGTAAAGTGTCCGTAAACATGGGAAAGATACAGATGCTCCACCCGGAGGTCTCCAGATATGAAGCCGGTGGAGAACGGGCGATCCTGCCGGTCTACCCGCTGACGGAGGGGATATCCCAGGGAGATATGCGGAAATGGCAGAAGACGGCTCAGGAGTTTCTTCCGGAGCTTGAAGAGTATCTGCCGGAGAAGACCTTGGAGAGAAACCGCCTGTGCGGGATCCGGTACGCCATCGAAAACATCCATTATCCGGCGGACAAGAAACGGCTGATGGAAGCGAAATACCGGCTGATCTTCGAGGAACTCCTGTTTTTACAGACCGGATTGCTTGCGATGAAGTACAAAATGACCGCCCAAGAACTGGGGATCCGGTTTTCCGAAGCGGTTTTCATGGATGATTTTCTCGCACCGCTGCCTTATAAGCTGACGGTCGCCCAATACAGGGTGCTTTCCGAAATCAACGGAGATATGGAGTCATCCAAGGTGATGAACCGGCTCGTCCAGGGCGACGTGGGCTCGGGAAAGACCATCGTCGCCGCGGCCGCCATGTACAAGGCCGTAAAGAGCGGATTTCAGGCCGTCATGATGGCGCCCACGGAGCTTTTAGCCAGACAGCACTACGAAGGCCTGGTGCCGGAATTTTCCCGGTACGGCGTCAGCGTCGGATTTTTGTCAGGCAGCGTTGCGCAGAAAGAGAAAAGGGAAATCCTGGGACAAATAGAATCCGGAGAGCTGGATATCATAATCGGGACCCATGCATTGATCCAGCCGGGAGTGAGATTTTCCAACCTCGGACTTGTGGTTACCGATGAACAGCACCGCTTCGGCGTGAATCAAAGAGCGCTGCTTTCGGAAAAAGGGGAAAACCCCGACGTGCTCGTAATGACCGCGACGCCGATCCCAAGAACGCTGGCGGTGATCCTCTACGGGGATCTGGACATTTCCGTCATCGATGAAATGCCGCCGGGCAGACAGCAGATCATCACCAGGTCGGTGGATTCCGCAGGCAGGGAAGCCTCCTACGAATTTGTCCGGAGAGAGGTGGCAGAAGGCCGTCAGGCCTACGTCGTGGCCCCTCTCATCGAGGACTCGGAGACCCTGGACGTGAAATCCGCCCTGGGGCTTTATGACGAGCTTAAGGACCGCTTTTCGGACTTTGCCGTCGCCTTTCTCCACGGGGGAATGAAGCAGGCTGACAAAGACCGGATCATGGAGCGGTTCAATGCCGGAGAGATCCAGATCCTGATTTCCACCGTCGTCATCGAGGTGGGGATCAACGTTCCCAACGCCACGGTCATGCTCATCGAAAACGCGGAGCGGTTCGGGCTGGCCCAGCTTCATCTGCTGAGGGGCAGAGTCGGCAGGGGGAAGGAGCAATCCTACTGCATTCTGATCTCCGAAGGAAGTTCGGAAGTCGCCAGGGAAAGGGCTGAGATCATGATGTCCACCAACGACGGCTTTCTGATCGCGGAAAAGGACCTGGAGCTGAGAGGGCCCGGCGAATTTTTCGGCATGAGACAGCATGGGGTGCCGGATTTAAAGCTTGCGGATCTGGTAAAGCATATCAAAATTTTAAACACGGTTCGCTCGGAGGCGGAGCTGATCCTGAAAGAGGACCGGCTTCTGGAGACGGAGGCTCACGCCGGATTGAGGGAAAAAATCGATAAAATGTTTAAAAATGCAGAAAGTTTGAACATTTAAGCTATAAAAATTTGCTTTTTTTATAACTTATGGTAAAATAAATCTGATGAAGGAGGCTGCAGGATTGCGCATCATTGCCGGAGATTTCAAGGGCAGAAGACTGTTCACTCCGAAAGACAGCAGGATCAGACCCACCACCGATAAAGTAAAGGAATCCCTTTTCAGCATGGTCGCAGCTTATCTGGAAGACGCCGTGGTGATCGATCTGTTTTCGGGAACGGGGAACCTTGGGCTGGAAGCCATCAGCAGAGGCGCGAAGCGCTGCTATTTCGGGGACAAGTCCCGGGAAAGCCTGGCGCTCACCAGGAAGAACATCGCGCTCTGCAGGCAGGAGGATCGGGCCGTAGCCATTCTGGGGGACTTTGAATACGTCCTCAAAGCGATTCCGGAAAAAGCGGATATCGTCTTCCTCGACCCGCCTTACAAACAGGGGTTGATTCGGGAATGTTTCCATCAGATCGCATCCCTTTCCCTGTTATCGGAGGAAGGGATCATCGTTGCGGAGCACGGGGCGGAAGATCCATTGGAGGACAGGCTTTCCGGATTTATCAAGATAAAAGAAAAGACATATGGAACGATAACAATCAGCATCTACGCAATAGATTAACTTGGAGGAAATGAATCAATGATAAAAAAGGTCCTTTACGCCGGTTCTTTTGACCCGATTACGAACGGCCACCTGGATTTGATCAGCAGAGCCGCGAAGCTTGGGGATCTTCTGATCGTCGGAGTGCTCGACAACCACGCTAAGAAACCGTTTTTTACCACAGAGGAAAGGGTGGATATGATCAAAAAGGCCACCGGACATATCCAGAATATAGAGGTGGACAATTTCAGCGGTCTCCTTGCCGACTATGTGAAGCGCAACAATATCGACGTTGTTCTCAGGGGGCTGCGGGCCACGATGGATTTTGAATATGAGATCCAGATGGCGCAGATGAACGCCAGGCTTTACAACAACGACGTGGAAACCATTTTTTTAATGACCAGCCCGGATTACTCCTTTGTCAGCTCCAGCATCGTAAAGGAGGTCTTCATGCTGAACGGGGATATCAGAGGACTGGTGCCTGACAAGGTGTTGGAATACATGGAAATAAAATGCAGGAGATAAAAGGGAGGATTTGACTCGATGAAGGTTTTGGAATTATTGGACGAAATTGAAGAAATTGTTGATACAAGCTCGGGCTTTCCGCTCACGGGAAAAATTTTGGTGGACGCGGAGGAAATTCTTGAAATCGTAAAGGAAATCAGAGTCGAACTGCCGGATGAGATCCAGCAGGCCCAATGGATCAAGGACGAGCGGCAGCGGATTCTGGAAGAAGCGAAAAGGGAATACGAATCCATATTGAAGGACGCAAAGGTCCAGGCGGAGGCCCTCATCGAAAACGACGATATCACTGTAAAGGCGAAAATGCGCGCCGACGAGATCATCCGAGTCGCCGAGGCAAACGTAAAAGCGCTGAAGCTGAGCACCTTTGACTACATAGACAGCATTCTGTACAACTTTCAGGACAAGATGGATCAGCTGAACTCAGTCTATTTTCACGACATGTTCGGCAACCTCCAGAGCACCTTTGAAAAGATCAACGTCACCATTGCCGACAACAGGAACGAGATCAAGGATATGGTATACAGAGCCCAGATGGAGGGCAACGAATAGGAATAATACCGCTTCATCGATAATATGATGGAGTATGAAAAGGATCAGGAGAAGGACAATTTATATTTGGGCCGGTGTGCTTTCCTGCATCGGCTGTTTGGCGATGATGGCGTTTCCGTCTGTCGCTCTGAATGCCGCACAAAAAGGCATCGCTTTATGGGCAGGCTCTGTTTTGCCCGCATTGCTGCCTTTTTTTATTTGCGCCAATTTCATGACGAAGCTGGGCCTTCCTTCCTATATCGGAAAATTTTTCGAAAAGCCGTTCCAGAAGCTTTTCGGCGCTCCGGGAGTGTCCGCCTTTGTATTTTCCGTCAGCATTACGTCAGGATACCCCATGGGGGCGAAGCTGATCGGAGATCTGGGAAGAAGCAAGGCGATCTCCAGAAGCGACGCGAAGAGGATGCTGACCTTCTGCACCCCCTCCGGACCTCTGTTCATGCTGGGCGCGGTAGGAGCGGGGATGCTGGCTTCCCCCGCGGCAGGAGCCGTAATCGCTTTGGCCCATTATCTGGGAGCCCTGTTGAACGGCTTGGTGTTTCGAATTTTTTCATCAAAAAAGGTGGAGCCTTTGCCGAAAACGCCTTTCAGGCCGGCTGCGGCGAGGGGAAGCCTTCTGGATATCTTCACCGACTCCATGATCGCTTCCTTCAAGTCCCTGGGAATCATCTGCGGATATATCGTCCTGTTTATGATGATCACCGACTTCATCGAATTTTCCGGAATACTTGACACGTTTCAAACGGACTATGGCAGAAGCTTAGTTAAAGGCTGTCTGGAAATGACCGTGGGATGCGGCGGCATCGCGGGAAGCCAGGAGCTGACCCTGCTGTACCAGTGCGTTTTCTGCGCCTTTCTGATCTCCTTCGGGGGAGTATCCATCTACGCCCAGTCCATGAGCATGCTGTCGGGCCTGAACATCAGGACTGCCTGGTATTTCGCCGTGAAACTGTGCCACGGGCTGCTGGCAGCTGCCGTCGCCTGGCTCCTTGGACCGGCGCTGCTGCACATCGAGACACTGGAGACCTTCTCTCTGAAAAGGGAAGAGATCGTCAACGGGCTGGGCTTTTTTTATCAATTGTTATTTTCAACCAAAATGGTTATAATGATTGTGTTCTTGTTCCTTTTCACGATGCTGCTGGAGAAAATATTCAGGGGCATCCGCAAGCTAAGAAAAGGCAAAACCGAGAAAAAAGACTGAGGAAAACCGATGAAAGTTTTAGGGATCATAGCGGAGTACAATCCGTTTCACAACGGGCACAGGTACCATCTGGAAGAGTCGGTCAAATTGACTTCACCGGACTTCACAGTCTGCGTCATGAGCGGGGACTTTACCCAGAGGGGAGAACCTGCCATGGCGGATAAATGGATCCGTGCCGCGGCAACGGTAGAAAACGGAGTCGATCTGGTGCTGGAGCTTCCCTTTGCCTTTGCCTGCAATAATGCCGAATTCTTTGCGGCAGGGGCGGTGGACATCCTGAACCGTCTGGGCTGCGTGACTCATCTATCCTTCGGAAGCGAAGCGGGAGAGCTCTCTGCTCTTTCCCAAGCGGCGGACTATCTTGCATACGAAGACGACGAGCTGAAAAACACCATCCGGGAGTTTGCGGATCAGGGGCTGTCGTTCCCCCGAGCCAGGTATGAGGCTGTAAAAATGTGCAGGGGAGAGGCTTATTCCGACGTCCTGCGAAGCGCAAACAACATCCTGGCGGTGGAATACCTGAAGCAGCTTCGGCTGATGAAAAGCGAAATAGAGCCGGTCACGGTAAAGAGATATGGGACAGGCTATCACGACATGGGATCCTATGAAAATATCGCCAGCGCCACCGCGATCCGGCATCAGGTGAAGCGGTCCGGCGAT
>DLFX01000269.1:12723-12993 GCA_002482405.1 Firmicutes bacterium UBA7709
ACATTTCAAGTGTTGCATGGTATTAATACCGATGTTAATGTTTCATTTGATAAATTTTATCCGCTGCTGCTTTACCGGATACTGACTGCCGGCGCGGACCAGCTTGGGAATGTCCTGTCCGCTACGGAAGGCCTGGAAAACAGGGTGAAAAAGGCGGCCTCCGAATCTGTCGACATGGATTCCCTGATCAAAGGAATCCTGTCGAAGCGTTATACCTATACGAGAGTCCACCGACTGCTGACCCATATCCTGATCCAGTTGGAGAAGGAA
>DLFX01000131.1:0-5094 GCA_002482405.1 Firmicutes bacterium UBA7709
TTCCGTTGTGACCGCCACCGCGTGGGCGATTCCGGGGATCGACTCACCCTGCTGTGCGCTGATGGTGGACAGCAGAGCTCCCGTGGAAATCAACAGCGCGTTTTTCAGCTTGCCCATCCGCATTTCCCGGTAAACATACCCGCTGAAAATGGAAGCCGAACAGCCGCAGCCGCTTCCGCCGCTATGGGTATCCTGTTTTTTATCGTACATAATGGACCCGCAGTCTTTAAACGTGTTCCCGATTTCAACCCCGACTCCGGAGAGCAGGTCCAGCGCTATGTCTTTTCCTATGAGTCCGAGATCGCCGGTAATGATCAAATCATAAAAATCCGGGGTTCTTCCCGTATCCTTCAAATGTCTTACGATGGTGTCCACGGCAGCCGGAGCCATTGCGGCTCCCATCTGATTCGCGTCCTTGATTCCCGTATCGATGATTTTTCCCACCGTCGCATGGGTGATATAAAGCTCTTTTACGCTCTGGCCCTGTGGTTTTGTCGTCGTCTGGGCTACCGCGCCGTCTCCCTTATCAAATTCCGAGAGGACCATTGCGCCTGACGCCGTCGCCGTCCACTGGGCGGAAGGAGGCCTCTGATTTCCATGCTCCAAAGGCATTCGGAACTGCCGCTCCGCCGTACAGTAATGGCTGGACGCCCCGACGATCACATTGGAAGCGTATCCGCCGTCGATCATGAGGGAGCCTAAGACCATCGATTCCGTCATCGTGGAACAAGCGCCATAAACCCCCAGAAACGGCAGTGACAGATCCCTTGCCATAAACGACGAGGACATGATCTGGTTGATCAGATCGCCGCTTATGATCGCGTCGACCTCCTCTTTATTGCGGCCGGATTTTTGGAGCGCCATCAGCATCGCCTGCTTCAGCATTTTGCTTTCCGATTTTTCCCACGTCTTTTCCCCGTAGGTGTCATCCTCAAGGATTGTATCAAACCATTTTGCCATAGGTCCCTTGCCTTCTTTTTCCCCTACGATGGAATAGGCGCCGATGATCCTTGGCCTCATGGGAAATTGAAAGGTCTGTTTTCCGAGTTTATTTTTCATTCCCGCCTCCTATTTCACAAAGTAATAAATGATCCCGACGACGGTTCCCACCGAAATTCCCAGAACCAGAACCGGACCGGCAAGACTGAAGAGCTTTGCGCCAACGCCCAGCACCAGCCCCTCTTTTTTATATTCAATTGCCGGAGCGACCATGGAGTTTGCAAAGCCTGTGATAGGTACAAAAACCCCCGCTCCCGCAAATTTTCCGATGCTGTCAAATACTCCGAACCCGGTGAGCAGCTGCGCCAGGCAGATCAGTATCACGGTCACAAGGATTCCCGCGTCTTTTTCCTTCATGCCCATATCCTGAAACTGATTTTGAAGATAAAGGGCCGCCGTGCAGATCAACCCTCCTATTAAGAAAGCTTTTACGCTGTTGGAGAAATATTTCGGCCGCGGAGTGAACTGCTTTACATATTCCTCGTATTGCTTTGCCACCTCTTTTTTCGGGGCTTTTGTCTGCTGCTGCCCATTGGTTTGTGTTTGCTGTTTGTTTGCCATCTTCTCGCCTCCTCGCAAATATTGTTTACCGTGTTCGGCAAAATAATTTATCAGTTGTTTCACTTATTTGCTTTTTTTCTGATAAAATATATCTGTTATTCAGAGGATTCGATGAAAACCCCGAGTCGAAGCCTTATGATTATCGAGACAAAATTACAAATTGTAAAAGGAGATGTTATATGGAATATTCCATACTTGCAATCAATCCTGGCTCAACGACGACGAAAATTGCCTTATACAAGGATGAGGCTCTTGTCTTTTCCGATCAGGCAGAACATTCGGACGAGGACTTTGCAGGGTTTGCAGACATTCTGGACCAGCTGGATTTTCGCCTTGAGGTCGTTCTGGCGACGCTGCGGAAGCGCCAGGTCCCATTGGCGGAGCTCAGCGCTGTCGTGGGCCGGGGCGGCCTCCTGCCTCCGGTGAACTCCGGTGGGTATCTGGTCAATGAGGCGATGAAGCGCCTGATTCTCAGCGGCACTCTGTCTCCCCACGCATCCAATCTGGGCGCTCTCCTTGCCGATAAAATTGCGGCTCCTCTTTCCATTCCCGCATATATCTACGATTCGGTTTCTTCCCATGAGTTCAAGGAAATTGCCATGGTAACCGGTATTCCCGAGTACATGCGCCATAGCCAGTGCCATGTTCTGAACTCCAAAGCGATGGGCAGAAAGGTTGCGGAGAAGCATGGAAAGCGGTACGAGGATCTGAACCTCATCGTCGCGCATCTCGGCGGAGGCATCTCCATCGGCATACATGAAAAAGGCAGGATCATAGACTCCATCGGCGACGACGCCGGGCCGTTTTCACCCGAACGGACCGGAAGCCTCCCGTTGCTGTACATAGTCGACTTATGCTACTCCGGCCAGTACACAAAGCACGATATGATCAGGAAGATTCGCGGCATGGGCGGTATCAAGGCCCATCTCGGCACTCATGACGCCCGTAAGGTGGAAAAGATGATCGCTGAGGGGAATGAAAAGGCAAAGCTGATCTACGAGGCCGAGGCGTATCAGATCGCCAAGGGAATCGGGGAGCTGGCTCCCGTATTGAACGGCAACATCGATTATATCATTCTGACAGGCGGACTCGCCCACTCGAAGATGATGACGGACATGATCGCGGAAAGGGTCAGATACATCGCCCCCGTGGAGCTCATGCCGGGAGAGGTGGAAATGGAGGCGCTGGCTCACGGGGCACTGCGCATATTAAGAGGCGAAGAAGTCGCCTCCGTATTTAAAGGTTAGGATATAAAATTAAAAGCACCGTGGCAGGTGCATCCTCGCAGAAAAGCGTGAAACCTTTTACCGCCTTCATGCGAAGCATATAAAGGCGGCAGATTTCCGAGCCGTTTTGCCTCAAGCTTGCCTTTTTGCCCCAAGCTTTGNNTTCGAGAGGATACACTTGCCAGGTGCTTATTTTTTTAGACTAATCCTTATTTCGTGGAGGCGTCGTACAGCGCTTCCGCGTCATCCCACTGTTCGATGATCTGGGGGATCACCTTGTAAAGGTCTCCCACGATACCGAAGTCGGCCACTTCAAAGATCGGAGCCTCTGGATCTTTATTGATGGCAACGATGATATCCGAGGTCTGCATTCCTGCCAGATGCTGGATCNNGGCGAAGTATATCTTCGGCTTAACGGTAGTTCCTGTCTGTCCAACCTGGTGGGAGTGGTCGATCCAGCCGGCATCCACAGCCGCTCTGGAAGAGCCTACAACTCCGCCGACCTTATCGGCAAACTTCTTGATCAGTTCAAATCCGGAAGGATCACCGAGACCACGTCCGCCGGAGCAGATGATATCCGCGTCGGTGAGGGATACGATTTCTTTTGTAGACTTGACGATGTCGACGATCTCGATCTTGATGTCGCTCTTGGAGATAGCGGGCTTAACCTGTACCAGCTCTCCTGTTGCTCCAGCCTGTCTTTCCCTCTTCTGCATAACGCCGGGTCTTACTGTTGACATCTGAGGCCTTGTCTTGGGGCAGATGATGGTAGCCATCAGGTTTCCGCCGAATGCGGGACGCGTCTGCTTCAGTCCCTTATCGTCAGATGCGGGATCCAGGGTGGATACGTCCAATGTAGTGTTTTTCACCGCGTAATCGATGTAGCTGGAAACCTTGATGTCAAGTCTTGTGCAGTCGGCTGTCAGACCGGTGTTCAGTCTCGCCGCTACTCTGGGCGCAAGGTCTCTTCCGATATGGGTCGCACCGTAGATAACGATTTCCGGCTTGTATTCCTTAACAGCGTCTACGATAACCTTCGTATATCCGTCTGTCGTGTAATTTTCCAGAAGAGGATCTTCGATGAGGTATACGGAGTCGGCGCCGTACTCATAGCATTCCTTCGCAAGATGCCCGATGTTGTTTCCAACCAGGAGGGCGCATACCTTTGCGTCGCCGCCGATTTCTCTGGATAACCTGTGGCCTTCGCCGATCAGTTCCAGCGCAACGTTCATGATCTTTCCTTTTCTCTGTTCTGCATAGACCCAGACATTCTTGTATGCGGAAAGATCCACAGGGCCGTCCGTGTCTTCCGTCTTTTCGATGGCATTGAACGGACAGGCTGGGATACACTGGTTACAGGCTGTGCACTTTTCATTGATAACAGCCAGCTTTCCTTCCATATCGATAGCCTCGAAGGGGCAAGCCTTTATGCATAATTTACAGCCTTTACATTTATCATTTAAAACTACAATTGCCATTTTGTTCCTCCTCNNTAGATTACATGCTTCGCTTTTAAGTTGATTAAAAGCTTCTGTGCAGTTTCTTTTTCTGTATCCGCTTCGATCATCTTGCCTTTTCCCTTGGGAACCGGAGTGAAGGAACGGTAAACGTTTGTCGGAGAAGCGTCAAGACCTACCGTATTGAGATCGACTTCTATGTCTTTCGCATTCCATACTTTGATTTCCTTGTCTTTCAGGCCGTAGATGCCCTTTATGGACATATATCTCGGCTTATTCAGCTCTTTGATCGCTGTAAGCATGCAGGGAGTCTGGATCTTGATCAGCTCATAGCCGTCTTCCATAGCTCTCTTTACTGTGATGTCTTTCATGTTTTCTTCAATTTTGAATTCCGTTACATATGTTACCTGCGGCAGACCCAGCTTTTCAGCCAACTGAGGCCCTACCTGGGCGGTGTCGCCGTCGATAGCCTGGCGTCCTGCAAACAGCAGGTCCGGAAGGCCAAGCTTATGGATCGCAGCGGCAAGGGCATTGGATGTGGCCCATGTGTCGGAGCCTCCAACCGCTCTGTCACTGACCAGAACGCCCTCGTCCGCTCCCATTGCGAGACATTCCTGCAGCATGTCTTTCGCCTGGGGAGGTCCCATGGTCACTACCGTAACATGGGTATCGGGATACTGGTCTTTTATTTTCAATGCTTCTTCAAGAGCGTTCGCATCGTCGTGGTTTAAAATGCTCGGAACGCCTTCCCTGATCAGGGTCTTTTTAACAGGGTCGATCTTGATTTCATTTGTATCGGGAACCTGCTTCGCGCAGACAATAATTTTAAATGCCATTTCTATATCCTCCCT
>DLFX01000131.1:5209-5340 GCA_002482405.1 Firmicutes bacterium UBA7709
CTTGGTCGTCACATACATCGCGGTCTCTGCTGCAAATAATTTTGCCATTGCGGAAGCCGGGCCATAGGCCAGATGCTTGTCTTTCATGTCTGCGGCCTTATAGATCAATAGCCTTGCAGCCTCGATCTTTG
>DLFX01000156.1:0-536 GCA_002482405.1 Firmicutes bacterium UBA7709
ATGCGGCGCTTTCGGAGTTTTCCCCCTCTGTGGTTCGGGCCGTCGTCATGATCCTGATTCACATGTTTTCCAAGGTGGCGTACCGTCGGTATGACTTTCTTTCGTGCACGGCCGCCAGCGCTCTGGGAATGCTCCTGGTCAATCCGTTCTATCTCTTTAACGCCGGTTTTCAGCTTTCCTACATGGCGGTGTTCTGCCTGGCGGCTCTGCTTCCCTGGGTGAACCGGAGGATTGCGCTGATGGAAGAGCGGGGAAGGAGCGCCCTGCTGACGGAAGGGCTCAGGCTTTTCTCGCCGCTTCTCATAATACAGCTTGGGATGGAGCCCATCACGGCCTATCTCTTCAATTACTTTTCCGCCGTATCCTTTTTTATAAATACTCCGGTAATTGTAATTTCAGGCATTGCGATTCCTCTGGGCATCTGTCTGATCCCGGCGTCATTTCTCCAGGGAGTGTTTCCGGGGGGCGGCGTTTTGTTCGGCGTAGGCGCCCAGGCCGCAGAGCTTCTCATCGACGCCATGCTCCGGCTCAACGAC
>DLFX01000156.1:544-2472 GCA_002482405.1 Firmicutes bacterium UBA7709
TCGACCCTCTCTCTGCTGATATTCTACGGGTTTTTCTTTTTCCTCTCCTCAGAGTTTTTCAGAATCCTCTACCAGCGGAAACGGAAGAAGGCGATGGCTGCCTTTTGCTGCCTGATTCTGGTCCTGTCCCTCGGGGCCTCCGCGGCGGCGGATACGGATTACAGCGATGCGAACCTCGTGTTTGTAGACGTGGGGCAGGGAGATTGCCTTCATATCAGGACTCCGGGAGGAAAAAACATCCTCATCGACGGAGGCGGCAGCGTGAATTACGATGTGGGGAAAAAGGTTCTCCTGCCCTATTTATTGAAAAATGGGGTGAAATCCGTCGATCTGGCTATCGCCACCCATCTTCATACCGATCATTATCAGGGCATCGTCGGCCTTGCGCGGAACATGGAGGTGAAAAAGCTTGGAACCTATGCGGGAAATGTCCTTCGGGAGCAGGAACTCGTTGAGGAGACCGGACTGGAAAAGGGGGATGTACTGTATCTGTCCGCAGGCGATCGCATCCCTGTTGAAAAGGATATCTGGATCGACGTGCTTTATCCGGAGAAAAAGACGGAGGAAGAGTATCAGGCGCTCCTGTCGGATGAAGCGGATGAAAACCGAAGCTGTCTTTTTATGAAGGTTTACTATAAAGGGATTACTGTTCTAATGACGGGGGATATCGGTATGGAGGGGGAAGAGGAAATCATGGCCCTCTATCGGGATAATCCGGAAATACTGGATGTCGATATCCTGAAGGTCGGGCATCACGGAAGCAGATACTCCACCGGCGATTTGTTCCTTCAAGAGGTGAACCCGGAAATTGCCGTGTTTCAGGTGGGAAAAAATAATTTTGGACATCCTCACCCGACGACCATTGAAAAATGCTCAAAAAAAGGTATAATTATCTATAGAAATGATTTAAACGGCGCGATCCTGTTTACATGCGACGAAAATCTATGGAGCAAAGAGGGAAAAATATGGCATACAGACGTTCTTCTGCGGAAGAGCACGCTTTTAAAAGAATAGATAAGGACATGAAGAGCAACAGTGTCAAAAACCTGCTGCTCCTTTTTGGGAGGGAAGAGTTTCTGGTCCACTGGGCTGTGGACGCCCTGGTGCGCAGGTATGTGAACGAAGCCTGCCGGGATCTGGATTTTTCCAGGCTTGACGGTACGGCCGTCACCTTCGGCCAGATCAGAAACGACTGTGAAACCCTGCCGTTTCTCTCCGAGAGGCGGGTCGTCCTGATCTCCGATTTCAAGCTCATCGAAGGTGTGAAAACCAAGGGCTTCGACGAGGAAGAGGAAAAGCAGCTTGCGGATTATCTGAAACATGTTCCGGAGAACTGTATGCTGATCATCACTTCCGGAGGGGCGGACAAGAGGAAAAAGATTTTCAAAAGCATCTCCGAATCAGGGAGCGTTTACGAATTTTCCGAGCTGGATNNATGAAAAGTCCTTGAAATCATACATCGAAAAGAGATTCAGGGAGGCGGGGAAAACCGCCAGACCGTCGGTGGTGGCCGAACTGATTGCGGCTTCCGGATATTACGATAAGGATACGGACTATACCTTATACAATCTGGAGAACGATATCAAGAAAGCCGTGGCGTACAATGAAGGCGCTGAAATCGGAATGGAAGCCGTGAAAAACACCGTCTCCGGAAATATGGATACCGACGTCTTCGCCATGATCGACTCCCTGGGCCGGGGCCGGAAGGAGGNNCACAACCTGCTGGTCTCCGGGGAGCAGGTATTCAAGCTGCTGGCTTTGCTCTGCTCCCATTTTGAGATCATCCTGTCGGTAAAGGAAATGAGGGAAGAAGGGAAGTCCTTCGGGGAAATGAAGGACATTCTGGATATCCACGAATTCAGAATAAAAAAAGCGGCGGCCTTTGGAGAGCGGTATACTGTTCCCCATCTGCGGAGAGTCCTGCAGAA
>DLFX01000156.1:2521-3654 GCA_002482405.1 Firmicutes bacterium UBA7709
AGCGGAGATATAAAATGACAAAACAAATAAAAGCTGATCTGATGCTGCTGCTCGTGACACTTTTCTGGGGCGTGTCCTATTGGCTTATCGACATCAGCCTTACCGAGGTCGGACCCTTTGCTTTAAACGCGTTGCGGTTCCTCATCGCCTTTTTCATAGCAGTTATCTTTGGTTTTCCGAAACTGAAAACAGTAGACAGAACAACGCTGAAAGTNNCGGCTTTGCGCTGCTGTTCGTCTATATCGGGGCAACCTTCGGCGTCATGTACACATCGCTGTCCAACGCGGGTTTTCTTTGTGCCCTGACGGTGGTGATCACGCCGATCCTGGCGTTTTTCGTCCTGAAACAGAAGCCGGAAAGGAAGCTGGCGGCTGTGGTTGCCGTCTGCCTCGCCGGCATCGCGCTGCTTTCCCTGCAGGACAATCTGAGGCCCGCATTGGGAGACATCCTCTGCATTATGGCGGCTTTCGCCTATGCGGTGGATCTGCTGCTGACGGAAATCGCGGTGATGAAAAAACAGGTCAATGCTTTTCAGTTAGGCGTGTTTCAACTGGGCTTTACCGGCCTTTTCAACCTGCTCATTTCCCTTTTTCTGGAAACCCCGGCTTTGCCCCATTCGCCGAAGGCGTGGACCGCGGTGCTGTTCCTTGCCGTTTTCTGTACGGGCCTTGCCTTTATCGTGCAGGCGCTGGCCCAGCAATATACCAGCGCGTCCCATGTGGGGGTCATCTTTTCATTGGAACCTGTGTTTGCCGGAATTGTGGCTTTTTTCCTGGCCGGGGAGGTGCTTTCAGCCAGGGCGTATGTGGGAGCGGTGCTGCTGGTATCGGGATTGTTCGTCATGGAATTGGACCTGAAGAAGCTTGGAGCCGGTCTGGCAAAAATGCTGAAAAAACGGTAAGAATATTTGGAAAAGCGTGAATATTGGAACTTAATGAAAAGCAAATTCTTACAATTGAAACGACTTGTGCTTTTCAAGGTTATTTGGTATATTTGAAATGTTGTATGGATTTAAGAACTAAAAGTAGGCACGATGTTTAACGCTTACGAATTTGCGAGATACCTTTAGACACAAATCAGACACGAATTCAATCAGTTATTAAGGATTATGGGAGGAAAAAAATTATGACTTG
>DLFX01000156.1:3659-3816 GCA_002482405.1 Firmicutes bacterium UBA7709
GTAATGGAAAAGTATGCAAAGACTCCTGGCAGCCTGATCACAATCCTGCAGAAGGCCCAGGATATCTACGGATATTTGTCGATGGACGCCATCAACTACATATCCGAGCAGACAGGGATCAAACCGGCGAAGATCTATGGCGTCGCCACATTCTATT
>DLFX01000156.1:3824-5145 GCA_002482405.1 Firmicutes bacterium UBA7709
AGTTCAGACTGAAGCCCATCGGCAAATACCTCATTATGCTCTGCAAGGGTACGGCCTGCCACGTCAACGGCGCGGACATGATCGAAGAGGCGGTCTGTGAAGAGCTGAACATCAGCGACGGCGAGACCACAGAGGACGGGATATTCACACTGAACAATGTGGCATGTCTCGGATGCTGCAGTTTGGCGCCGGTGATGATGATCAAGAGTGTCGACGGGGATGAAACTTATGGAAACCTGACAAAGGACAGCGTGAAGAAGGCGCTTTCCGAAATCAGGCAAAGAGAAGCGTAGGAGGTGAAAAATAGTATGAAGGTTGTTGTAGGACAGGGTAGCTGCGGAGTAGCTACAGGCGCTAAGAAAACGGCTGCTGAATTTGAAAAGCAGATCAAGGAAAAAGGCCTGAATATTCCGGTTGATTTGACCGGATGTGTCGGAACCTGCTATTTGGAACCGATCGTCGACATTTATGACGATGACGGAGGCTTGACGAGATATGTCAAGGTACAGCCGGACAAGGTTGCGGATATTGTTGAAAAACACCTGATCGGCGGGGAAGTCGCACAGGATGAGGAAATTTCCGAGATCGACAAGACTTTTATCGAGAAACAGCAGAGGATCGTTCTCAGAAACTGCGGCGTCATCAATCCCGAGAACATTGACGAATACATCGCAAAGGGCGGATATGAAGCCACGAAGAAGGCTGTCACCTCCATGACCCCTGAAGAAGTGATCGAAGAGATCAAGATCTCCGGCTTGAGAGGAAGAGGCGGAGCGGGTTTCCCGACCTGGTTCAAATGGAATGCGGCCAAATCTTCTCCCGGAAAAGAAAAATATATGGTGTGCAACGCCGACGAAGGAGACCCGGGCGCGTTCATGGACAGAAGCGTTCTGGAGGGCGACCCCCATTCCGTAATCGAAGGTATGGCCATCGGCGGCTTTGCCATGGGCGCGATAGAGGGCGTGATCTACGTCCGCGCGGAATATCCTCTGGCGATTCACAGGCTTGAGATCGCAATGGCTCAGGCGAGAGAAAGAGGATTTCTCGGCAAGAACCTCTTCGGCACGGATTTCAGCTTTGACATCAGGATCAAGGCGGGAGCCGGCGCTTTCGTATGCGGCGAGGAGACCGCGCTGATCGCTTCCCTCGAGGGCGAACGGGGCATGCCGAGACTGAAGCCTCCGTTCCCTGCTCAGAAGGGATTCTGGCAGAAGCCGACCAATATCAATAACGTAGAAACCTTCGCCAACGTTCCCTGGATCATCTCCAACGGCGGGGGGGCTTTCGGCGCCTTCGGGACCGACAAAAGCAAGGGGGCAAA
>DLFX01000151.1:0-190 GCA_002482405.1 Firmicutes bacterium UBA7709
TTCCGATGAAGGAGATCTTTACGCTGAACTGGAACAGGATAAAGGCGCACAGGATCTGACAGATAAATTTCGCTTTAGCCGGTAAATTCCTCAGATCATCGATGACGCCTACGAGAAAGATCAGCGTTCCACCGGCGATCACCCCCATCAGCTGCGTGCTGTAAGGAAGAAATATCAGCATGGAGGCCAC
>DLFX01000151.1:215-3417 GCA_002482405.1 Firmicutes bacterium UBA7709
GTGCATTCTCCGGTTATCCTTCGGTATGTCGACAGCGCCAATTTTCGGCGCAATTTTGATTGCTACAGGTGTAAAAACAAACGCCAGCAGAAACGCCGTAAAAAATATCATTAAATAGTGATCCATTTCATTCCCTTCCGTAATCCCTTTCCCTTATGTATTCTAAGCCGGATTAAACATTTCTATCTTGAGGCCGGCTTCCTCCAGGATTTCCCGGGAAAGCTCATCCGGGTACCCCTCTTTTACGACGATCCGGGTCAAACCCGCGTTGATGATCATCTTTGCGCAGATCACGCAGGGCTGGTGGGTGCAGTAGATAGTTCCCCCCGCGATGCTCTGCCCCAGATGCGCCGCCTGAATGATAGCGTTCTGCTCCGCGTGAAGCGCCATGCACAGCTCGTGCCTCTGTCCGGACGGCACCCCGAGCTTCTCCCGCAGGCAGCCGCCGCGTTCCTCACAGTGCTTGATTCCGATAGGCGCTCCGTTGTAACCCGTTGCCATGACTCTTCTGTCTTTGACGATAACGGCTCCAACCTGCCGTCTCAGGCAAGTCGACCTCTTTTGCGTTAATTCAGCCATCTCCATAAAGTATTCATCCCAACTCGGTCTGTCCATACACCTTCTCCTTTATATAAGCTTGCGCAAACCGCCTGCCAGGCGCGCTAAATGCTTAATTCTCGCCTTTAAATATCCGGTTTGCGACCTTTACCGTATCCATTGCGTCCCTGCAGTAATAGTCTGCGCCGATTTTCTCCGCATAATCCGCGGTCAGCACCGCGCCGCCCACTGCCGTAACACAGTCGAGCCCCGCGTCCTTCAAGGCCTTGATGGTCTTTTCCATGCTGTCCACCGTCGTCGTCATCAGGGCCGACAGCCCTACCATCCTTATATTGTGGCACCTTGCAGTCTCCACCACCGCGGAGACGGGAACATCCTTGCCCAGGTCTATGATCTCATATCCGTAATTCTCAAGCAACGCTTTGACGATATTCTTTCCGATATCGTGGATATCGCCTTCAACGGTGGCCAGAATGATCTTTCCATAGGAAACTATTCCTCCCTCCGCCTTCATGGCCTCTTTCAACACGGCGAACGCGTTTTTTACCGTATCCGCCGACTTGATCAGCTGCGGCAGAAAGCTGGCGCCGCTTTCGTAATCCTTTCCAACGGCCTCAAGGGCGGGAATGATCTTGCCCTCGATGATTTCCAGAGGCTTCATGGTTTTCAAAAGCTCCGCCGTCGCCTCCGCCGCCTTTCCGCCATAACCTTCGATGATGATCTTTTCCAGGGAAAGGCCCGGCTCTTCCGCGCCTTCCATCGATTTTCCCAGCGTCTTCACAGCGGCGTTTTCCGTCTGGCTGCCGTAAATGCGGATGTAGTCCTTCGAGTCGATATCCTTATATGCCAACGTCTCAAAGGCATGAATGGTATCCATGTAATCCGGCACCAGCGGATCGGTGATCGGCGCGTCCAGGCCGGCTTCCAAAGCCATGGCCAGAAAGGTCCGGTTCAGCAGCTTTCGTTCCGGCAGGCCAAAGGAAACGTTGCTCGCCCCAAGGACCGTCTTAACGCCGAATCTCCGCTTTACCTCCCGGATGGCTTCCAGCGTATCCCGGCCGGCGTTCTGCTGTGCCGACACGGTCAGGGTCAGGCAGTCCACCAGGATCCTTTCCCTGCCGATGCCGTAGGCTTCCGCCGTCTTGATGATCCGCTCCGCGATAGCGAGTCTTTCCTCAGCGTTCTTCGGCAGACCCTTTTCATCCAGCGTCAAGGCGATGACACACGCGCCGTATTTCTTTACGATGGGTAACACCGCTTCCATATTCTCCCGCTTGCCATTTACGGAATTGATGATGGGTTTTCCGTTATAATACCGGGCGGCGGCTTCGATGACTTCCGGATCCGCGCTGTCGATCTGCAGCGGAACGTTCAGATGGGAAATCTTTTTGATGGCCGCCAGCATCGCTTCCTTTTCATCGATGCCCGGAAGTCCCATGTTGACGTCCAGAATATCCGCGCCCGCCTTCATCTGGCCCATCGCTTCTTTTCTTATATAAGAGAAATTCCCCTCCTTTAACGCTTCTTTTAACAGCTTCTTTCCGGTGGGGTTGAGGCGTTCCCCGATGACCCTGACCCTGTCGTTCAGGATCACGGTTCTCGTCGCCGAGCTGGCCGCCGTCATGGCCTTCGCCGCTCTCTCCTGTTCCGCCCCCGGCCTCAATGCCGGATAATCCTCAGACCCGATGATTTTCACCAACGCGGCGATATAGTCGGGGTTTGTCCCGCAGCATCCCCCTGCCACGGCGACTCCCGCCCGGAGCATTTCCCGCATAGCCTCCACATATTCGGAAATGCCGACGTTGTAGACCGTCTCTCCGTCGATCATCTCCGGAAGCCCCGCGTTGGGCTGAACCAGGACGGGAAGTTTGGACCAGGCCAAAAATTCCTTCGTAATGCCGATCATGTCCCGGGGGCCCAGGGAACAGTTGACGCCCAGGGCGTCGATGCCCATATCCTGAAGAATGTTGACCGCCGTCAGCGGATCGGTCCCCATCAGCGTTCTTCCATTTTTCTCAAGAGTGATGGAGCAGAAAACCGGCAGGTCGCAGTTTTCTTTTGCGGCCAGCACCGCCGCCTTCATCTCATGGATGTCCATAAAGGTTTCGAAGAACACGAAGTCCGCCCCTGCTTCCGCCCCCGCGACGATCATCTCCTTGAAAGCGTCATAGGCCTCGTCGAAGGAAAGGTCTCCCGCAGGCTCCATCAGCTTTCCCAGGGGGCCGAGATCCAGCGCGACGAATTTTCCGAAAGGAGCTTCCGGCCTATCGGCCCGGGCCATGAATTCCCCGGCGGCTTCCTTCGCCAACTCCACCGCCCGGGCGGCGACCTGGGAAACCGTGTGGCCCGAATTTGCAAGCTTGAACCGGTTGCACCCGAAGGTGTTCGCGGATACGAAATCGCTGCCCGCCTGATAATAGCTTCGGTGGATCTCCTTGATTATTTCCGGGTGGGTAAAGTTGAGAAGCTCCGGCAGTCCGCCGGCTTTAAGCTCATATTTCTGCAGCATCGTGCCCATCGCTCCGTCGCACACGATGATTTTCTTCCCTAATAGATCTGTAATCCTTTCCGTCACTTCCCGTTCACCTCGTTATCTTCTGCCGCTCAAATGTGTAAATATTCTATCCCTTTGCTCAGCCCTGTA
>DLFX01000032.1:0-7967 GCA_002482405.1 Firmicutes bacterium UBA7709
TGAATTGCGCTAGAAAGTGCCGAAAAAATGCAATAACTTATCAATAGTCTTGAAAAGAGTCCACCAAAGGCAGACTTATAAATTCATCCCCTATATCCATAAGGCCGCTCACAGCTTAATGAAGATTAGTATGTGAGTTTTCACATCAGAAAATGCAAATAAAATCAATGGATTTCTACATTATTAAAAATGTAAGCGTCAAACCATATGCACATAAATAAAAAGTGAGCACAACAACCTCCGAAGTTGGTGTGCTCATATTTTGATGGTGCTACGTTGCCGATCACTAACGGCAACGTAGGTACGTTGTCCTTCACATACCTATGTTGGTACTAATTGAGGTCTTCATTCTGGTTAATCGGAGTTAAATTTCTGCAGTCTTCCGGGATTTTATCTGACCAGGGGAGAAGCTCCGCGAGTTCAGTTGTATCGTCTTTATCGATATTGGACAGCCTTTCGAACAGATACTGAAGATATGGAAAAAGGTTCAGATTGTTTTCCTTGGCTGTTTCTACGATGCTGTAAATCACAGCACTGGCGTCGGCTCCTTTGGGAGTATTGGAAAAGAGCCAGTTTTTCCTTCCGATTACAAACGGCTTTATGGCGCGTTCTGCACGGTTGTTCGATAGTTCCAGTCTGCCATCAAGTAAATAGTTTCTCAGATATTTTTCTTGGTTGAGGCTGTATTTTACTGCCTGTCCGATCAGGCTTCTTGGAACGACTTTATCTTCCATTGATTTTGCCCATGAAAAGTATGCCTCTACTGTAGGCGCGGCTTCCACAAGACGGCGGCGATACCGTTCTTCATGGGGCAGATCTTTCATTTCCTTTTCCAGCCTGAACAACGTATTGCAATATTCCAGGCCGGTCTGTATGTTGTAGGCATCGATGCCTTCCTTTTCGGAGATACCCTTTAATGCCTCATCCCATTTTCTTCTTGCGTGAGCAAAGCAGCCCACCTGTATCACATCGGACTGTTTCCCGTCTGCTGATTCTGAAAGCTTGTGATACCCTGCATATCCATCAGTATGAAGAAATCCCTTGAATCCCTTGAGGAATTCCTTTGGATAATCTCCGGAGCGCCCGGGCCTGTAATCATAAAGGATGATCGGCACGCTGTCCCCGCTAGTTCTGTAAAGCCACATAAAGCTGTCGCTTGACGGCTCCCTGCCCGGCTCGCATAAGACCTCAAGCACGGTTTCGTCTGCATGAAGTACAGGCCGTTTAACCAGCTCCTTCCGCATCAGATCATAAAGTGGTTTCAGATGATGCTCGGAAGATTTTATCATCCAGTTTGCAAGCGTCTGGCGGGAAAGCTGCAATCCATACTTTTTAAATTGCTGTTCCTGCCGATAAAGTGGGATTGCCTCAGCGTATTTTCTGGTCATGATATATGCGATCATGGAAGGGGATGCAAGGCTGTTTCTCAGCACAGGATTCGGCACTCCCGCATAGACGATATTGGATTCTGTTCCCGCTCTATCGCAGCTTCTGCAGACATAGACGTGCTGTACATGCTCTGTAACCTGAACCTGTGCCGGAATTACCGTAAGCTCTTTTCTGATTTCGGTCTTCATCTCCTGAAGCTTTTCGCCGCACTTGCTACAGACCTGCTCGTCTCCTGTAAGCCGGTAATCGATCACCGTTGTCGGAAGAGGCTGAGTTATCCTATCCTTATGACCTTTCTTTTTTTTGTTCCTTGGAGGTTTTACATCAGATAGGGATGGTTCGTTCAGTAGTTTTCCGTAAATTTCCGCTTCAGCTTCATTGAAAAAACTCATCTGATTAAAAGGCGTCTGTTCGCTGGACGGCCCAAAGCGTCTTGCTCGCCCCAGCCGGTACTGCTCTTCATACCACGAAACCTTTGCTGCCAGCTCTTGCTTCTCGGCAGAAACCTGCATTGTAAAGGCTTCCAATTCTTCTCTTGTCATGGATGAAAGATCTAAGGTTTTCTTTATTGTACCAGCCATGTTTATCCTCCGTTCAAGTATGCCTAATTATACCATATATTCAATAATTATGCAACTAATATCAACCCCTAAAAACACTAAAAACCCCTGAAAATTCAAGGGTTTTCTTCATATCATGGTATAGTTTTTGTGCGGTACAAATTGCTCCATGACAAGGCCGTCAAGTAATCTGTAAAGGTCCCTTTTTGTGATGTTTACCGTTCCTTCTTTATCCGTTATCTCAGGCCAGCTGAAACGGCCTTTTTCTCTCCGCTTATGGTAGAGGACGAATCCGTCCGTATCCCACTGTAGGACTTTGATCGCATTCTTTGACTTGCTGCAGAACACAAAGAGCGAGCCTTCAAATGGATCCTGATGGAAGCTTCCCTGTACTATGGCTGCAAGCCCGTTGATATTCTTACGAAAATCTACTTGTTCATAGCAGAGATAAACGCTGGATCTGTTTGCAATCCGGTGTATCATAGCGTCCTGAGAACCTGCAGCATTTCAAATACCTGCTTTGTATTGCTGTGAGCGGGAAGTTCTATTGAAAATCCCGCATACTTTAAAGCAATCACGCCGGTGGCTGCTTCGGTATCTGAAGAAACTTGCAGCCTAGACACGGAAGGCTGACTATGTGTCTGGTCAACCTTCAGCCAGCATGGACCACTTTCCGCCGCCGCCTCTTTTTTAAGTTTACGCTTCCAGTATCCGCCAGTACTTTCCGGAATGTTATGTTCCCTGCACCATTCGGCCACGCTTATGCCGCTCTCCTCAATTTCCTGGAGCCTCAGCCGCCAAAGCTGGTGTTCTTCTTCTGTTGCTTTTGCCATAAGTAACGCCTCCTTCATAATTTCATGTTGGAGGCATTATCTCACAATCTTTTATTCGTGTACACGCGCGTATGATTTGACGCTTACTTAAAAATAGCGCTGACTTAAAAAGCTGCTTTTCTGCCATCTCAAAAGATGCACTCTTTCCATGCGTATTTTTTTACCTTTTTTAAGGAAAGCAAATACCACTTTTTTCTGCAATTGGGGTAAAAATAGGTAAAATGAGAGTTCGACTCCCCCAGACCACTGAAATTTCCCACATGACATCCACGAAATCGATGTTCTAAAAAACGGCTTTTTAGGAGGCAAAAAACACCCAAAAACGGCAGAAATCCTGCGTTTTTCACGCAGGACATCTTTTTTACATACACAAAATGGTGAAGGTGGCGAGAGTCGAACTCGCGTCCGAAAGCATTTCCACAAGACTTTCTCCGAGCGCAGCTAATGTTTTTTTGTTTCGCCTCTGTCAGCGCCCGTTAGCAGGCTCAGTCATCGGCTATCCTATTGGTCCCCCGTGCTACTAGGAGCTCACACGGAGTTTTCCTGTATAATCGACGCCAGGTTTCCCACCTACAGGTGAATGGGAGCTGACGACGCGCCGCTTAGCGGCTGCTGCTTATGCAGCTAAAGCGTAATTGTTATTATTTTTAGCGTTTATATTTAAACGTGCCCCTTTTAACGTAGACTAGGCAACTACGGCTCGCTTATCCGGCTTCTACACCCCCGTCGAAACCTTTACACCCCCATGCTTGCCAATTTTGCGTAATGCGGCGTTACTGATTCGTTCATGCTTACTTACGTATGTCTGTATACGTGCGCTTCGCATTCACTCATCATGCCTTGCCTTACCCAAAATTTCCGGCGCATCGCTTGGTTCTCTTTTCAGAATAATTACGATATCGCGATGTTACATATTCATAATACCACAGCATACCGCTTTTAAACAGTAGTATTTTTTAACAAGTTCAATTTAAAATATGCCGTTAAAATGTTTTATGTTAATCGTAATTTTACTGGTTGATTGCTTTGGGGCAATGATTTTAGGTGAAAAAAAATATCGGAGTTGTTTTGCCATATGGTCCTCCGAAAAGGAGCGAATGTCTTTGGGAAATGGCGCGGCCATTTAGGAAAGCACCGTCATGCAGACTACGTTTGTTTTCCGTCCCAACGGCCTTCGGCCTCCGACTCGCTTTGCTCGCTGCTGTCCGTTTTACCGACCAAGCAAAGCTTGGGGCAAAAAGGCAAAGACTGCGGCTTGAGGAGTGATCATATCAAAACAACGACTATTTTTCAAGCCTGAAATCACTTCTCAATACCCCGAATTCCGATTTTTCATTTCCTGCTGCATTCTCCGCTCGCTGTCCTTCTTGGCGATGTCCTCCCGCTTGTCGTAGAGCTTTTTGCCCCGGGCCACGGCGATCTCCATCTTGGCCAGCCCCTTCTCGTTTATGTAGACGTTAAGAGGCACTAAGGTAAGTCCCTTCTGGGTCGTGTAGCCGATGAGCTTTCGGATCTCCTGCCGGTGAAGCAACAGTTTCCGGGGCCGCAGCGGATCCACGTTGAACCGGTTGCCCTGCTCGTAGGGGCTGATATGCATCCCGTAGAGGATCAGTTCGTCGCCCTCGATTTTGGCATAGCTTTCCTTTAGATTCAAGCGGCCCTGGCGCATGGATTTGATCTCGGTTCCGGTCAATACCATGCCGGCTTCATAGACTTCCTCTATAAAGTAGTCATGTCTGGCTTTTTTATTGTTGGCAATTATCTTTTTCTGTCTCAACGTTCTGTCCGGTGCTTCAGTACCGCGGGCAGAATTTATTCTGGAAAATCACGAATTCTCGGTTCGCGGATTTTCGCCGTGTATCTCTGTCCGGCGCCGAATTCCTTTCTATTTTTTATTGATCAAGCCCATTTCATCGAAGGGATACAGTCTGACATCCGCCCTTCCCAGAATGTCCGCGACAGCAATCTCTCCGATGCTTGGGTCCCTGCTGTCCATGCTGTTGGGCCTGTTGTCGCCCATAACGAAGAGATAGCCTTCGTCAACGGTGAAAGGAGCCATGTCCCCCGGCGTCACGCCGCCGTAAATATAGTCTTCCTTCAGCGCCTCGCCGTTCCGGTAGACGACGCCATCCTTTACCTCGATGATGTCTCCGGCAACGCCGATGACCCGTTTGATCAGATCCTTTTCTTCTCCCTGATCGCTGTAAATATGCGCCTTGAACACCACGATGTCGCCGTGGCGGGGCTCTCCCGCAATGTACGGAAATTTGTTGATGATCAGGTAGTTGTAAGGCTCGATGGTGGGATACATGGAATACCCCTTTACCAATGTCGGTTTGATGAATGTCGTGATGATCAGTGCTATAATTAAAGCGATAATAATGGTTTTTGCAAACTCAAAAATCGTTTTCAACATCTCTTGTTTACCTTTTAATCCCCTTCTGTTTGTATTTCGAACCGGGCCGCCGCGTCCGTAAACGGACAGGCCGGCCGACAGCGACCGCGAATGAACGGATTGACCCGCAAGGCCGCGCCCGGCCCTTCCCTTTATTTGTAGACCGAACCCATCTCGTTGAACGGATACAGCCGGAAAACCGCCTTGCCGTAGACCTTGCTGATCTTGACAAATCCGACGCTGGGATCGCGGCTGTCGATGCTGTTCTGGCGGTTATCCCCCATGACAAAGAGGCTGTCCTTCGGTACCACCAGGTCCTTTAGCTCGCCCGCGGTGTAGCCTTCCAGGGTATAGGGTTCGTCCTGAACCTCGCCGTTGATGATGACCTTGCCGTCTTCAATGCTGACCGTGTCGCCCGGAAGCCCGATGACCCGCTTGATCAGCATTTTTTCCTTTCCCGCCTCGGTTTTCAGTCCGGTGTGGAAAACGATGATGTCGTGGTGCTTCGGTTCTCCGAAACGGTAGGCCTGCTTGCTCAGAAACAGGAAATTATACTCCTGCAGCGTCGGCATCATGGAGGTTTCCCTCACGAACGTGGGCTTTATAAACTGCAGTATAACCAATGCGATGATTACCGCGATCAAAATATCCTTGATCCATTCCTTCAATTCTTTGCTCATTCTCTTACTATTTCCGTTATTTCACCTTTCCTATTTCATTGAGAGGCCACACCGCTATGGCGCAGTAGCCCCTGATCCCTTTCAATTTGAGAAGGCCCACCCGGGGATCTCTGCTGTCTATGCCGTTTTCCCGGTTGTCCGAAAGGACGAAAACCTCGTCGTCGCCGACGGTGAGCGGTTCGACCTCGCCTTTTGTTTTGCCGGTTATGTAATCCTCAGAAAGAAGCTTGCCGTTCCGGTAGACGCCGCCGTCTCTGATCTCGATCCTGTCGCCCGGCAGGCCAATGACCCTTCTGATGGTATTGTCTCCTTCATCACCTTCTTTTATGAAATCATCCCGAAAAGCGACCACCTGCTGAAATTCAGGCAAACCACGGTTCTGGGTATAGGTCTTGTTTACGACGATGATGGTCTCCCCGCCTTTGATTCCGGGCAGCATGGCGTCCCCGTCTGAGATGATGGGCCGGAAAAACATCGTCACCAGCCACGCGGCGATGACGGGATAAATATAAATGCGGTACTTCTCCCTAAAAGGCCTGTTATCTTCTCTTTGCGCCATCTTTCTCTCCTGGTTTCCCTTTAGCTTTCTCTCTCGGTCCTCTTTCGGCTTTCGCTTCCGGTTTTCTTTTGCCTTTTTCTTCTGACTTGCTCCTGCCCGGCTGCGAACCGTCGCCTCCGCCGAACAAGCTTTCCCTGATCTCCTTGAAGTTTTCAGGCAGCTCCGCGGTGACCTCGATCCCCTTCATATATTCCAGAGGATCGATCCCGCCGTCGAAACACAGCTTATAAGCGTGGAGCAACTGGGTCGTCAGCCCGAATTTTTCTTCGATCTTCTTATTCTGTCCCCTGGCCGCGTATTTCACATCGCCGATGACGGGGAAACCCGCCTTAGCGAGGTGGGCGCGGATCTGGTGGGTCCTGCCGGTCACCAGCTCGACCTCCACGAGGGCATATCCCCCTGCGGTCTGCAGCGGTCTGGCGACGGTCTCCATGACCTTGCCTTCTTCGGAGTCCAGGTCCAGGACCTTGACGGTATTGGTCTTTTCATCCTTTTCCATTCGGTCCTTCAGCTGAAGGCTCTTTTTCATCTCGCCGTGAACGACGGTGAGGTAATATTTTCTGACATAGCCTCTGTCCCGGATCATCCGGTTCAGGCTCTGGAGGGCCTTGTTGTTCTTGCCGAAAATAACCAGCCCGGTGGTGTTCCGGTCCAGGCGGTTCACCGGAGAGGGCACGAAGGTTCTTTCCCTGCCGGGGCTGTATTCTCCCTTTTCCGCGAGATAGCCGACGACCTGGTTTGCCAGGGTGTTCTTCTTCTCGGTTTTATCGCCGTGGACTAAAAGTCCGAAGGGCTTCTCCACGATGACGACGTTTTCGTCCTCATAGGCGACCCGGAACTGTTTTTTGGCCTGCCCGGCGGCCTTTTTCCGCTGCCAGGCTTCCGCTTCCTCTTCCGCAATGTATACGGTGAGCTCGTCTCCCAGGGCCAGCATGGTTTCGATCCCCGCACGCCTGCCGTTTATCTTAACGCTCTTTCGGATCAGTTTATAGATATAGCTGAGAGGAGCGTTCCTGAGATATTTTTTCAGGAACCTGTCCAGCCTTTGGTTTTCCTCGTTTTCCGTAATGGTTATTCTGATCATCCGTCACCGTGACGCTTTCCCCGTGTTCTAAGCCGATAAAAATATATTGAATCTACTCTGCAGCAACGCTGCTCGCGGCCTTTGCCATATATTGGCCGCATTTCAATAATCGGATTCATTCTATTTTGCGAGCCGCGTCGAGCAAAATATATTGAATCTACTTTACAGCAACGCTGCTCGCGGCTTTAGCCGCATATCAATAATCGGATTCATTATACAACAGAATATATTTTAAANNAAACTTAATAAAAATCCTGTCTCCAGTCTTGTTATAACGCCTTCGCGGAAAAATTCCCGATTGCAGGGAATTTTTCAACCTGTGTGCGTTTCAATAAGGCGATGTCCAAAGTCAATTTAGCCTTGTTATTATATGTCGGTTATGATAAATTAATAAAGGAAACAGTCGAACCGGACGAACAACTTTTCCCGCGAAACAGCGCCGTCCGGCCGCACGCTATCAGCAAACA
>DLFX01000032.1:7982-8609 GCA_002482405.1 Firmicutes bacterium UBA7709
ATATTTTTTATGACCTGAACGATATTATGGTGGCCCTGATCATTGTGGCCTTAGCCGCCCTGGTGATCGTGACCAACATAGATACCATACTGGCTTATCCTTCCGACACCTCCGGTAAAAGCCTGACATCAGAGGAAGATACCCCGACCAATTACGCCAAAAATCCGCCCGTGTCCGATCAGGGAGACGCTGACGCGTCCGGCACAACAGAAAGCGCCGTCGGCCAGGATACTACCGGCTCAGGCCTGCTCTCCGGCAGCACTTCCGTGGGAGGCGTTACGGAACCGAAAAGCCCCGGAAGCACAGATCCCGGAAAAGTCGAGAACTATTCGATTTACATAAAGCCCGGCTCAACAGGCGACCAGATCGCCGACCTCATGATCGGCGTCGGGCTGTTTACGGACAGGAAACAGTTCAATGACGCCGTCACCGCGGCAGGCAAGGACGGACGGCTCCAGGCCGGAACCTTCATTATTCCGTCCAATGCAACTACCGCTGAAGTGATCGCCATCATCACAAAGTAAGTAACAGTTAATTAATGTTGTGCTGCGGGCACAGCGGACGCAAAGGGAAGTGCCAAAACCACGATCCGCTTGCGGAAGCTGCGACCGCGGTATTCAGTCCTCG
>DLFX01000133.1:0-2645 GCA_002482405.1 Firmicutes bacterium UBA7709
GGCCATATAGGTTTTGAATTTCTTTTCACAGGTGGGGCAGGCCAGGATCAGGGTCGGTTTTCCGAGCTCCCTCCATAATTTATAGACCGTTTCCACCTCACCGTTAAACTTCTCTTCATCTCCCGACCATTCGGCAGGGGCGCCGCAACAGCGCAGCAGGAGCCCTGTATCCGGTCGTTTGCCCAGCAAATATCCGTAAGCCCTCTTCACAAGCTCCGGATCGCTTGCCCCCAGCTGGCAGCCGGGGAAAAACGCGTATGAGCAGGCAGATCCCGAGGCCGGTTTCATACTTGGAGCCGCTTCCGTGCCGGGAGCCAGTTCCGCGCCGGTCCCGGCTTTTGCGGGAGCCTTTGAAATGCAAGCCTTCTCCCCGTTGGCAAAGTCCATATCCCGCAGCCAGAAATCATGGAATACCCAAGGCGCCTTTTTCTGCCTGTGCATGCTCTTTCGTCCCGCCAGGATCAGCCCTCCGATATCGATGTCCTCCGGGCAGGTTTCCAGGCAAAGCCCGCATTGATTGCACGTGCTCAAAAGCCGCTTGGCGGGAGTCGCCTTTACGTCGGCGGAACCGGGCAGGGTGGTCGCCATGATCTCGTCCCGGATCCTCAGGGGCCATTTGTTGTAAAAGTCCGTCAGGTCGCAATAGGTGCGGCAGAAATCGCACTGGCACTCGATGCAGCGCGCCGCTTCCCGCTTTGCTTCCGCTTCATCGAAAGCCGTTCCATCCGCCGGTGTGACAGGCTCCCGGTATTTGAGCTTTGCCGGATCGAGACACAGCTTCGTCTCCTGCCGGTTGTCCGGATAAAGCAGGTTCCCTGTTTTTAAAAAGTTGTCGATAACCGTTCCCATGTGCAGGCCGTTTGCCATGGCGTAAACAGGCTCGTCCCCGATGAGCCCGCCGCCGGCAAACCAGCCGGCGTTTCCATAAAGGGCGCAGTATTTTTGGTTCCGGCCAGCGCCACCGTCACTGGAAACAGCATCACTGTCACTGGGAGCGTTACCATCAGAGGCGGGAATAAGGCCGAAATCCTCTCCCTCTTCCCCAGTGGCAGCGTAAACCGCGTCGAATCCGAGACCCTCCAGCTCACCGGTGGAGCGCACCGGCGTATTTAAATGCAAAGTATATTTTTCATGCTGAAACTGCTCTTCAATATCCTTTAAAAAGATATCCGGATCCATGAGGTCCCAAAGGGCTCCGCCGATCCGGCCGGATCCCTCAAATATCTCAACTTCATATTTTTTCATGCAGAGCCGCAAGGCGCAGGAAAGCCCGCTGATTCCGGCGCCGATGATCGCGATTTTCTTCTTTTTCATGGGAAGGTTATAATCCGTCGGGCTTTTGTCTCCTGCGAACGAGACGCAGGCCTGCTCCAGCATCAGCAGTTCAATGGCGCTGTCGGTTTCCCTCCTGGGGCAGACGCTTTTACAAGGCTCCGGGCATAGATTGGAAGCGATCACAGGAAAGCCCACCGCATTCCGATAGGTTTTAAACGCGGCCTTGAACCCTCCCCGCTTCATTTTTTCGATGAAGTCGGGAATGTCGATATGAAAGGGACACTCTGCGGCGCAGAACGGAATCTCCTTCTGCAGGCAGTTTTTAAAGTTTTTCAAATACTGTTCCATAAAAGTCACTCAAATTGTCGCGAGCGCAAACGCAAGCGCAAATAAGTTCGCCTGCGGCCCAAAAATTGCTTAAATAACAAGTTCGGCCTGCGACCTAAACATCACAGACCGACTTGTATTTAGTTTATCACGTTTTAGCTTTCTCTTCTACAGCGGATTGTTCTTGATGTATTCCATCTCTTCGTAGAAGTCGGAGCCGAGGAAATATTTCTTTGGCGGCTCAGTCGTCTCGCCTTTGGCGATCTTCTCAAGTCCTGCCTTTACCTTTTCAGGGGATGCAGGCAGCTCGTAGATCCTGACGCCGCAGGCGTTTTTGATGGCGTTGATGACAGCCATGTGTCCGGCGGACTGGAACGCTTCCGACGCGCCCGAGGAACCGAATGGATTCTTCTTTCTCGGGGTTACCACGTGGACGATGTTGAAGTCGTCGGGGATATCCTTGATGGCGGGTATCCCTGCGCCCAGCGGGTTGTTGTGCTTCTTTACGTCGTCGTAGTTCTCGGTAAGGGCAAAGCCGATGCAGTGGGAGAGCCCGCCGTAGGCCTGTCCGTTCACCGCGTCGATATTCCCCACCACGCCCACGTCGTCCACGCAGGTATAGCCGATCACCGTGGTCTTTCCTGTCTTCGTGTCGACTTCGACTTCAGCCAGGAACATTCCGTAGGTGTAGTCGGGAGTCGGATTTCCGACGCCGGTATTGGGATCCAGGTCGCATAGGTCCGGATCGCTTGGGTTCAGGTACTGGACTTCATATTTTGTCGGAATCCCTTCCGCAGCCATCTCCGCATAGGTCCTGTAGGTTCCGTCGGGCTTTCTCATGGCGTTCATGAGCTGGTCCGCCGCCGTCTTGGAGGTCTTGCTGTTCATGTAGTGCTGTCTTGAGGAAGCCGTAGACCCGGAATCGGGGCAGTACTTGCTGTCGTTCTGGATCAGCACGATATCGTCTATGGTCACACCCAATGGCTTTAAGGCTTCCAGGGTGCATACGAGGGAGCCCACGTCTCCGCCCTGTCCCTGATCCT
>DLFX01000133.1:2710-5737 GCA_002482405.1 Firmicutes bacterium UBA7709
GATGCCGACGCCCCTCCTCTTTTCCGGGGTGTCCTCGGCTTTCGCCCTCGCCACGGCCTTCTCATAGATGGGCTTCATGACCTCCATGATCCTCTCCATGGGGTAGTCCACAAAGGGGAAGCTGTTGACGTTCAGGTCCCCGGGACGGGCGATGTTCCTCCATCTCAGCTCGAAGGGGTCGATCCCCATCTTTTCCGCCATCATATCCATCAGGGCCTCCGAGGCGGTATAGGCCTGGGGGGAACCGTATCCCCTGTAGGCGCAGCCGTAGGCGTGGTTGGTGCAGGCGACTCTGGTGAGGGCCAGGACATTGGGCACATTGTATGGGAAGAACATGAATCTTGCGGGCCTCTGGGTCAGGTCGTCCCCCAGCTCGTTGTATGCGCCGTGGTCCAGGCCGCAGTCCCATTCGGCGGCAATGATCTTTCCGTCCTTATCGCAGGCAAGCCTTGCGTTGGTGTGGGACGGAGCCCGCTTTCCGGAATATGCCATGAATTCGGAGTATGTCATGGAAAACGCGATGGGCATGTCGTCGCAGGCAAGGCAGGCGATGGCAGCCAGGGCATAGGTGGCTCCCGCGGTGCCCCATCCGAAGGTCGCTCCCGTGGGGTTTTCGATGACTCTCACATTTTCAGCGGGAACGCCGGTGGCTTCGGCGATATCGCCGATATTGGCGTAGATGCACATGGCCTTGCAGTGCACGGTCAGCATGCCGTCGTCTCCCCAGTAGGCCTGGACCGTGTCGCCTTCGATGGGCATATGGGGCTCTCTCGTGGAGTAGAAGCTTCCTTCCACCACATAGGGTGCCTCCTCAAAGAGCTCAGGGGTATCGTGGCCCGCGCCCTTGACGGTGGGCTGCACCGCCCAGATGTTCGGATGGTCCTCATGGATGCGCATGGCGTCGGGCATGGCCGCTTCCAGATAGTTCAGGTATTCGGGAAGCTGTTCGAAATCCACGGTGACCTTTGCCGCTGCCGCTCT
The DNA here is from genome assembly GCA_002482405.1 of Firmicutes bacterium UBA7709. The sequence continues at coordinate 3,692 of DLFX01000133.1, forward strand.
GGCGTGCTCCTTGGTATCCGCTGCTACCAGGGCTACGATATCCCCATAGTTGAAGATCTTCTCTTCCGCAAGGAGGATATGGGTCTGCTCCGTGGCAAGGCATCTGGGTGAAAACTGGAAGAAGTTCAGCCGGTTGGACCCCTTGACGTCCTTATGGGTGATGACCCTGTAGACGCCGGGCATCTTCTCCGCCTCTTCCGTATTGATCCTAAGGATCTTTGCGTGGTGGGCAACCTTGGGCTGGGCCATCACGACGTGAAGCACGCTTGAGGGCATCTTCAGCTCGATATCGTCACCGTAGTCGCATACGCCGCATACCTTTGCAAGGGCCGCCGGGCGAACCAGGGGAAGCCCGTAGTATTCCTTATCCTCAGGCTCTTTGAACATGATGTCTTCCAGCTCGCATTCTCCCCGCATCACCTTCGCCGCGGCCATGACCGCGTCGACGATCTGCTTGTAGCCGGTGCACCGGCAGATGTTTCTGTGCTTCTGGAACCAATCCCGGACCTCTTCCCTTGCAGGATCGGGATTCTCAGAAAGCAGCCCATAGGCCGATACGATAAATCCCGGCGAACAGAACCCGCACTGCACCGCTCCCCTGTGCATGAAGGCCACCTGCAGCGGATGAAGCCGTGTGGGCGCTCCGATGCCTTCGATGGTCAGCACCCTGCTGTACTCCTCCACGGTCTTGATCTTCTTTGTGCAGGATCGGATCACCTTGCCGTTCAGGATGACAGAACATGATCCGCATACGCCGGTACCGCAGCCCACCTTCGTCCCCGTTAGTCCCAGGCGTCTGATCACTTCGGCCAGACTGTCCTTTTCCGGGTCGCAGATGAACATCCGGTCCGCACCGTTGATGTTTAGTGTCATTTTTTTCAGTTGTTTCATAGAAACCTCCCTCAAAGATTTGCCTCTTTGTTTTGATTTGATCGTTAGTTCTTTCTTACATAATAAAAAAATATCTTATCCTGAAACGATATTTCCTGCGTAATAAAAAACCTGTCCCCTTAAAAAAGGACAGGCAAACTACTGTTCTACTTCATCGCCTTCTCCTTTCCACTCAAGGGCTCGGAGAAAATTGATTTTTTTGACTATTTACACTTATTTTTAGTTTAACAACGGGCAAAACCCGTGTCAACCAAAATGCTTCCGGAAAGAATCACTGATATGCCGACTTTTTGTACTATTTTGCTTTTTATCGACCGTATCCCCCCAGTTCTTTCAGGATCTGTTCAAATTCAGCGCTCCTCAAAACCTCCAGAAAGCTTACAATACCGTCGGTTTCCAGATACTTTTCAGGTATGGCAAAATCGTATTCTTCAAAGCCGATGGAGATGAAATCCAGCCCCATGGCCTTTGCCGCGGAAGCGACACCTGCGCCCACATCCGCCGAACCGCTGTCCACCGCAGCCGCCACCGCCATATGGGTAGTCATGTCCCGTTCATATCCCCGGATTTCGCTTCCGTCGATCCCGCTTTTCTTCAGCAGATAATCGGTCAGAATCCTGGTGCCGGAGCCCTTTTGGCGGTTGACGAAGGTAACGTCGCTCCGCTTCAGGTCCTCCACGCTATGAATCTGCTTCGGATTTCCCTTGGCTACCATAAGGCCCTGCTCCCTCTTTACTCCTTTGATCAGGGCAACATTCTCCTTCTTCAGATATTTTTCGATATACGATTTGTTATATTCTCCCGTTTCCTCGTCAAGGAGATGGATCGGAGCGATATGGGCCTCTCTCCTTTTGAGGGACATGATACCGCCCATGCTTCCCACATGCGCCGAGGACAGGGTATGACCCTTCCGGGTGAGAATGCTGCCGATATAGTCCATGATCAGATCGTGGCTTCCGATGGAAACAATGGTGTTTTCAATGACCTCCATGTCGTTCACCAGCTCCACAGGGGCTTCCTCCCCCGCTTCATAGCCCTCGCTGTTCTTGGGGATCACCAGGATCCCGTCAGCCTTTACCAATGACATATTGACCCCCGCGCCCCGATTCAGAGGTGTGGCAATGAGCTTTTCACCGACCTTTCCAAGCTTGACGC
>DLFX01000389.1 GCA_002482405.1 Firmicutes bacterium UBA7709
TATGGGTAAAATAACAGCCCCCATACCAGGCGTTGTTCTGGATGTAAAGGTTAAAGAAGGTCAGCAAGTCAATCTTCATCAGGTAGTGCTGGTATTAGAAGCAATGAAGATGGAAAATGAAATCGTTGCGTCAGAATCCGGCACGGTTACCGCCATTCATGTAAAGACAGGAGATTCTGTTTCTGTTGATTCTGTAATGATTGAGATTGAATAAGTACTAACCAGGAAACCTCTTTTTTATTGCTTATTTCGCTATTGGTGGGATTTAATACTTTTTCTCACCAATACCGGGATAAGTATTATTCCGCTCTCATCTGCAATTGTCCAGGATGATTTTTTGACGGTTTATATCATGCAGGTATTTGAATCGTAAGAAATATTTAATTTATCAAAGATAAAATATCTGATAAAATAAAGATAAATATTGAAGGAGCGGTCATGAAAAAGGGAAAGGACATTTTTGCAGTCAGAATAATCAAGGGCTTCATTATCGGGGCGTCCATGCTGGTTCCCGGCGTCAGCGGAGGCACCATGGCGATCATACTGGGAATTTACGATGAGCTGATCCACGGAGTCAGTACGTTTCGCCAGAAGGCGAAGGAGAATACCATCCTGCTCCTGACCTATGGGCTGGCCGGCATTGCCGGCATTCTTTTGTTTTCAGGACCGATGCACGCCGCAGTCAACTTGTGGACCAAGCCCATGATGTTTTTGTTTTTGGGTGCAATCCTCGGAAGTATTCCTCCCCTTTACCGAAAGGTTAAAATATCCAGAATCAAGCCCGTCAATATCATGGTCGCATTGATCGGAGCGCTTCTCGGCGTTTGCACCATGTATCTGCCCGAGGGACTCTTCCAAATGAGCGGGGGCTTTCATCTTCTGGATTTTCTCATGCTGGCCGTTGCGGGGGTGGTCATCGCCATCGCTTTGATCCTGCCGGGTATCAGCGCGTCCTATATCCTGCTCATGCTGGGCATGTATGACATGACGCTCATCGCCATCAAGGAGTTTAACCTGGCGNNCCTTTGGCCATTGGCGTCCTTTTGGGAACGTTCCTGACCGCGGGGATTTTGGAACGGGAAATGAAGCGCCATCCGCAATTTACTTATATGTTGATCATCGGTTTCATGCTGGGCTCTTTGGTGGAGGTTTTCCCGGGGCTGCCCGGGGGAGCTGAGATCCTCCCCTGCGCCCTGACGTTTCTTGCTGGATTGGCAGCCGTTCTGTGGATCGGAAGAAAACGCAGAAAGTGAGAACGCGGCTATTCAGGGGCTTGAAGATAAAGGCTATAGGCAATGGTTTCTTCAAACGGTCGTGATTTTGACCCTCTCTACGCCTCATCTCACCATGTTCAGGCTGCCAAACAAACGTATACAATAATCGGTGTTTGACAGTATCTGAACATGTTGCTCGATTTCGGCGGAGAGGGTAGCAAAATTCCTCCAACGTTTGCCTCAGCCATTGCCTATAGCCCTTTATTCCCACAAAACCCTGGACAGCCGCTAAAAATCTTCTTTCAGCAGTTTTCCCACCGTGTTCACGTCTTCATCCATAGTCAGATCCTTGACTGCGGGGCCTTCGATCACTTTTCCGTCGTAAGAGAATCGGGAGCCATGGCAGGGGCAGTCCCAGCTTTTTTCGTCCGGGTTCCACTCCAGCTGGCAGCCCAGGTGGGGACAGCGAACCGAGACCGTATGAACCTGACCCTCTCCGTCCCTGTAGACTCCTGTCTTTACCCCATTGTAGTCCACGATGCNNAGTTGAGCTCGCAGCCCATGTGGGGGCAGGTGGTATTGACGATATAAAGGACGCCTTCGTCGCTCCGAAAAGCGCCGGCACGCTTGCCATAGAGGTCCACAACCCTGCCTTCGCCAACCTGGAGATCGATCTCTTTTCCGTCGTCATTGGATTTTAATTTTCCGCCGATCAAGTTCTTTGCCACGTTGAAGTTTTCAGTGACAAAAGTGATCGCGGAGGAGGTGTTGGTTCCACGGGACGGATTGTAGACGTCCTTCCACGGGCTGTCCTCACTGACGATCAGGTCCCGGAGCAGCATTGCGGAAGCCATGCTGTTTGTCATTCCCCATTTCCCGAAGCCCGTTGCTATATACAGGTTTGGAATGTCCTCCGCGTATTTTCCCACATAAGGCACGCCGTCCAGAGTCATACAGTCCTGGGCGGACCAGCGGTAGGGCATATCGGTTACGGTAAAATAGGATTTAGCGAAATCAAACAGCTCTTCATACTTCTTCCACGTATCCTCGCATTGACCGGCTTTGTGCTGGGCTCCGCCCACCAGGATCAGTTCCTCTTCCGGCGTTTTCTGGCTGCGAAGGGAGCGGGCCGGATCTTCCACGTTGAGATACATTCCGCCCGGATACTGCTCCGCGATNNCTTGACCGCAAGACAATAGGACCGTTCCTGGTAAAGCCGGGTGAAATACATGCTGTGTTTGTTCCAGAGCGGGTAATGGGACGCGATGATCACCTTGTCCGCGACGACCGTATTTCCCGATTCCGTTGTAAGAGACAGGCATCCCTCCCGATCGACCTCTGTCACTCGGGTCTTTTCATAAATTTTTCCTCCGCTGTCGATGAAGGCCTTTGCCAGAGCGAGAATGTATTTCAGCGGATGAAACTGAGCCTGACCGTCAAATCGGACCGTCCCTTTGACAGTGAGGGGAAGGGGGATGGAATCCAGGTAAAATGCGCCGATGCCAAGCTTCACTGCTGCGTCGGCTTCCTCCTGCACCGCCTGGACAAATCCGTCGCTTTCCGCAAAGAGGTAAGCTGACTGCCCGTCAATAAAATCGCAGTCGATTTTCAGGCTTTCCGTGAGGGCCTTGATTTCTTTTATAGCGGTTTCATTCGCCTCCGCGTATTGTTTGGCCCTTTCGACTCCCATCTCTTTGATGAGTTTATGATAGATGAGGTTGTGCTGGGATGTAATTTTTGCCGTAGTGTGTCCGGTAGTGCCCTGGGCGATCCGGTCCGCTTCCAAAACTGTGACGGAAAGGCCCTCCTTGCCCAGCAGATAGGCGCAGGTGATCCCTGCGATGCCTCCTCCGACGATGGCCACATCCGTTTTGATATTTTCCGCCAAAGGCGGGTACTTGTTCAGCATATTCTTTGTTGAATCGATCCAATAGGATTGGGGCGATAATTTCAGTAGGGTGTTTTTATCTGGCTTCATTATGGTGCCTCCTGGGAAATATTTTCTTTTATATTTTTCNNTGATATGATTTCGAATAGAATATTAGGGCGTGTCGAAAGAACGGAATTCCCGGATTTCACAGTCCGCTTACGAAGGGTTATTGTTTTATGAGAGTGATTGACGAAAATGCGCTGCAGGCTCAGAAGGATACGCAATATCTGGAGGAATTCATCAAAGAATATGAAGTGTTCATCCTGCACTCCGCACACAAGGGGGCAGGCCGGTATGTAACGAAGCGGGATGACCAGTGGTCTGTTGCGCTGTCGGCATTTCATGAGGCGATCAACGCCTACGACTTCGATNNGTTTCTGCCTTTTGCGGAAACGGTGATCCGGCGCAGGCTTTACGATTACTCCAGAAAGGAATCGCGGCATAGCTGTGAAGTGCTCATCGATTCCTATACCGTTGAAAACGATTCGGAAGATGAGGACGCGTCCATCAAGTTTGAGGTCATGGCAAAGACGGCGGCCAGCCAGGAGGCGGACGCCAGGCTGGAGATCCAGATGATCTCCGAGGTGCTGAAGGAATACGGGATCACATTCTGGGAACTCGCCGGGTGTTCGCCGAAGGCGGAAAAGACAAAAAGGGTCTGCGGCAGCGCCATCCGGTACCTCGCCGGCAATCCGGTGCTGGTCAATGAAATGAGAAAGACGAAAACTCTTCCGCTGAAAATAATAGAAAAAAATATAAAGCTGCCCCGAAAAGTTTTGGAAAGGCATAGAAAGTATATTATAGCAGGGGTCGAGATCATTGCAGGAGACTATCCGGTACTCTCCGAATATCTTAGATTTATCAGAGAGGAGGACTCCATATGAAGGGGATCGTCATAGACGTAATGGATAAAGACGCTGTGATCCTTTCAGATGACGGCCTTTTCAAAAAAATTAAAAATAAAGATTACGAAATCGGGCAAACGCTGCAATTGACAGAGAACATGGAATCCGCCTCAAATCGTCCGGCCCTGGGAGGCTGGAAGGCGGGATCAAGGCTGGTCAACGCAGCCGCAAGCATCGCCGCCGTGATGGTGATGGGAACCATAGGCGCTTTCGCTTATTATACGCCCACAGATTATGTGAGCCTGGACGTCAATCCGTCCATTGAATATTCGGTCAACATGTTTGAGCGCATCCTGGATGCAAAGGCTGTAAACGAGGACGGCCAAGAGATCCTCTCGGATCTGAATCTGAAGAATAAGGATATCAATGAAGCGCTGAGGGAAACTTTGGATCAGCTTAAGTCCGAGGGATATCTTGAACCTGATAAGGACAGCGGCGTAGTGATCGCCACCTCCAGCAACGAATTGATTGAGGCGGAGAAGCTGGCAAAGGAATTGAAGCGGAATGTCCGGACGTACCTGGACACCCAGGAAGGCGTTGCCGCGAAGGTGACAGCGAGAGCCGTCTCTCCGGCAAAGGTCAAAGAGGCGGAAAGCCTTGGTGTTTCGGCCGGGAAGCTCTATATGGTGGAAAAGCTGCAGGCGAGCACCCGCGGCGCTATCGACAGGGATGAATGGCTTTCGATGCCTGTTAAAGATATCAACAAAGCGATAAAGGAAAACCGGGAGAGAGCGGAGAACAAGCCGGCGCATATGCCGAAGGAAAATTGGAAAAGAGACCGGGACATCATACAGAGCCCGATTTCAAAGCCGGTGCTTGCCATCCCGGGGCTGACTCAAAACCAGGAGAAAAAACAAAGCTGGAATCAATATTCAAGCTGGCCGGTCAAGAGGCCTTCCGAGGCCGGAATTGTGAAAAACGACGCGCGGGAGTGGACCCAGACACAGAACCAGACATGGAACCGGAATCAGAATAAAACCTGGGATCGAAATAAATCCCCGGATCAGGGCCAACGCCAGGGGCCGATCGAGGATCAGAGCTGGGATCAGAATCAGAAACCGGGTAAGGATCAGAGCTGGAACTGGAATCAAAATAAAACCCCGGATCAGGGCCAACGCCAGGAGCCGGTCGAGAATCAGAGCTGGGATAAAAACCAGAGGCCAGGCGGGGATCAGAATCGGGATAAAAACTGGAACCAGACATGGAACCGGGATCAAAACAAAACCCCGGATCAGGATCAACGCCAGAAACCGGCCGAGGATCGGAGCCGGGATCAGAATCAGAAACCGGATAAGGATCAGAGCCGGAATCAAGGGCCGGGCAAGGATCAAAACTGGAACTGGAATCAGAACCAGCAGCAANNCAAAATAAAAGCAAAGATAAAGATCAAACTTCAAATCAGGCGATCTGGAACGGAGGCTGGCATAGCGAATGGGGCGACTCCGACGATGATGACCGGAGCAAGGACCGCAAACAGTCCGGCGGCCGTAAAAATTCAAGGGACAGATAGCCAAATAATTCAGCATACCTCACACACACTTAACACATAACACCAAAATGGGAAAAAGCAGTGCACACATCATTAACACTGCTTTTTTTCATGTCCCCCTTGTATAAAAACCGCTTTCTGGTATAATGGAAAGGAATAGTGAGAAAAATTTGAAAATTGTGAAAGGACACGGCTATGAATAGCATAGAATTAGCGATAAACATGGAGCTGGACAGCAAAAAATTTTACCTGGAAAAGGCGGAAAGCACGAACGACAACGGCCTGAAATCCATTTTTCACACGCTGGCCGAAGAGGAGAGCATCCATGCCAGAATACTGAAAAGCAGAGCGGAGAATCTATCCTACGAGCTGGTCGATACTTACGGCGAAATAAAGAACATTTTCGCAGAACTCGGGAGCTATAAAGATATCATCAAACAGATTCCCGATGCCCTGGACGTCTATAATCTGGCGCTGCGCAGCGAACAGAAAAGCCTTGAAATGTACCAGGAGATGCTTGATGAAACCGACGATGAAAAGGATGAAAAGATATTCGAATTTCTGATCGAGCAGGAAAAAAGCCACTGCATACTGATGGAGCAGCTCATTGAAATGGTCAGCCGTCCGAAGGAGTGGGTCGAATCGGCGGAATTCGGAGTGAGAAAAGAATACTGAAAAAAGAATCCCGGTCCGGGAAGGAATATTAAAAAGGAATTCCGGTCCATTGATGCATATTATCTTTCAGGCCGGTGAAAAATATGGTTGGATTAGAGCGTATATTAGAGCGTATTTTGATTAAAGAAAAATGAATAAGGGTATATTAACGCGGAGTAAGTTTAATCCGCGTTATTTTTGTCACGCGCTTTCGCTTATTTGTCATCATATGTTATTTATTTAACAAGTAAATCAGAGGAGAGCAAAATGGAAAAAAGAATTGTTATTATTGGCGCTGGGTATTCCGGGATCCTGACGGCCAAGAAGCTGGCAAAAAAGTTTAAAAAGGATAACGATGTTTCCATTACGATCATCGATAAAAATCCATACCATACCATGCTGACCGAATTGCATGAAGTGGCCGCGAGCCGCGTCGAGGAAGACAGCATCAAGATCAGCCTGAAAAAGGTATTTGCAGGCAGAAAGGTGCAGGTCAAGCTTGATACCGTCACCTCCGTGGACTTTGAGAAAAAGCTTGTGGTAGGGAATACGGAAAGCTACGGTTACGACTATCTGGTATTGAGCTCAGGCTCAAAGCCGACATATTTCGGAACGCCGGGAGCGGAGGAATATACATTTAAACTCTGGTCTTACGACAACGCTGTCCTGCTGAGAGACCATATCCATGACATGTTCAGAAAGGCGGCCGTCGCTTCCGACCG
>DLFX01000385.1 GCA_002482405.1 Firmicutes bacterium UBA7709
ACCGACATGTAAGTGACCAGCTTTGCTGGACACGCTCCTAATTATATAAAAACGACTCCGTATTTCAACGAAGCCGTATCATCCTCACCATTCCTTATCATACCGTATCATTTCTGTTAGAGCGTTTCCATATAAGCTTTCTGTGTATTCCAGTGGGTTTCCCGCATATACCGTTCCAGCCCGGCGGTATCCTTTTCCTTGATCATGCGGATCATCTCCCTGTGTTCCCCGTTGGTCGCAAACAGGATTTCTTTCATATTGCTCTCGGGTTCCGCCACATAGGATCTTCTCAGGAATTTTTTCTTGAGCTGAAGCAGAATATTGACCAGGCTCCGGTTCGGGCATAAGGCTAAATAAACGTTGTGAAACTCCTCCTGAAGCTTGTGGTACATGGTAAAGTTGGCGGTCTCGATGGCAAGGTCCATGCTTGTGGCATAGAACTCCATATCCTTTACCGCCTGTTCCGTGATAAGCGGGCAGGCCAGAGCGACGGCCGTACCATCCAGAATACCGATGATCAGATAGGTCTCCTTCGCTTCCTCCACATTCAGATGTTTGATGACAAAGCCCTTTCGCGGCACATTTTCAAGAAAGCCCTCCGAAGCGAGCTGAATCAGCGCCTCTCTCACGGGAGTCCGGCTGATGTTGAGCTTCTCTGAGATGCTGTTCTCATTGATCTTTTTGCCGGGAACCAGGCTTCCATCCAGGATCTGGTCCGCGATATAGTTGTACACGTGATCCTTGAGCGTTAAGAATTCCTCCATTGCAGGCCTCCCTCTTTTGTACGGTTAAGAATTCAAAGCGATATATTCGTCCGGATGATATATCTCAGACAATATATAGTATACAGCTTTTCCATCACTTTTCCAGCTTTTTTGAAATGAGGCCATATAAAGCGGGAAAGCGGGGCCGACGCCCCGCTTTTCTCTTATCATTATCCTTTTTTGTAAGCCGTATTCTTAAGCGGCAGACGCTGGCGGTGGCAGCCGTCAAATCGGTAGTATGCGTGGGCTGCCGCCGGGCTGGTGGGAATCAGGCAGAGCTCTCCTACGCCCTTTGCGCCGAACGCGTATTCCAGCTTTCTGGATTCGTCGATCTTCGTAAAGATCACCTCGATGGGAGGCGTCTGAGTCGCCCGCATCAATCCAAGGGTGCCGAGCTTGCCCAGAGGATATCCGCCTTCGATGGGGAAGTCCTCCGTCAGGGCAAAGCCAAGGCCCATGACGATGCCGCCTTCGATCTGGCCGGCGCAGGACTTTGGGTTGACCGGCTTACCGACNNATATGCCGCAACCACCCTTTCAACCTTTCCGTCCTCGTTCAGAATGACGACCTGAGTCGCATAACTGTAGGAGACATGGCTCACAGGATATTCCTTATCCGCTCCCATGGGATCGGTAACCGCCTCGAATTCCCCGTACCACTCTCTGCCTTCCAGCTCCACCAGGGTCTTTCCAATATCCAGCTCTTCCTTCATCTGTACCGCGGCGCGGCGGACAGCTTCGCCGGTCAGGACCGTCTGCCTGGATGCCGTGCTCGTGCCGCTGTCCGGCGTCCTCACCGTATCGGGAGCCTCATGGATGATATCGGAGGGATGGAGGCCGCAGAGGTTCTGACGTGTACCTTCCCGTCCTGAACGGAGAGGATGCACCGCCCGACGTCCTTCACTCCGACGCCTTTTCCGCTGTTTTTAAAGGCGCAGGCGATTCCGCCATAAGGGCTGGATTCGTAGACATCCTTTACGGCCTCAAGGGTCTCCACCATCGCGCAGTTTTCGTCGGCGATCTGCCCGTTGGGCAGGATCTGCCCCGGCCGAACCGCGTTTTTATAGCGGATCTCCCAGGGAGAAATGCCCACCATCTCCGCAAGCAGGTTCAGATTGCTCTCCATCGCGAAGCAGCTCTGGGTCACGCCGAAGCCGCGGTATGCCCCGGAGACGACGTTGTTCGTGTAAACCGCCATCCCCAGAATATCGATATTCTGGAAATTGTACGGCCCCGCGGCGTGGGTGCAGGCGCGCTGTAAAACCGGACCGCCCAGGGAGGCGTATGCGCCGGTATCCGCAACGAGAAGAGCCTTCATGGCGGTCAGGTTGCCTTCTTCGTCGCAGGCCGTGGTGAACTCCATTTCCATGGCATGGCGCTTGGTATGATAATTTATGCTCTCCTGCCTGGAAAACTTGACCTTGACGGGTCTCTTCGCGTACCAGGCCATAAGGGCCGCATGCTGCTGAACGCTCATGTCTTCCTTGCCGCCGAAACCTCCGCCCACAAGCATGGAGGTGACGTGGATTTTTTCGACGGGAACCTGAAGCATGAGAGCAGTCTCGCGCCGGTCGTCATAGACCGACTGGCCTCCAGTATAGAGGTGCAGGCCGTCCTCTCCCACGGGCACGGCAACCGCGCATTCGGGTTCCATAAAGGCATGGTCATTGTGGGGCGTAAAGTATTTCCTTGTGACGACATACTTTGCCTCGCTTATCGCTTTTTCCGGATTGCCCCGCTTCAAATACTCCTTGCTCATGATATTCCCGCCAGAATGGATCAGCGGAGCGTCGGCCCTGAGCGCGTCGGTGGGACAGAGCACGGGCTTCAGTTCCTCGTAGTCGAGCTTGATGAGAGAAATGATCTCATCAAGGCTTTCCTGTTTCGTGCTGGCGGCCAGGGCGATGGCGTCGCCGATATAGCGCGTTTCATGTCCTTCTGCGATCATAACGTCCCAGTCCTGCTTCAGATGGCCTATCTTGTTGTGCGGAACATCTCTGGCCGTAAGAATGCGAACGCAGTCGGGGTGCTTTTCCGCCTCCGACGTGTCGATGCTCTTGATCAGCGCGCGGGGAGCGGGGCTTCGAAGCGCCTTTGCATAAATCATCCCATCCAGATACAGATCGTCGGCAAACATTCCCGTACCCAGAATTTTCTCCGCAGCGTCGCTCCGTTTGCAGTCATCCGAAATGCCCGCGGTCTCCTGGCGCTCAGGCACCGGGGCGCCGGTTCGGAAATATTCCGCGGCCTTCAGGATCGCTTCTTCGATCCTCACATATCCGGTACACCTGCAGATGTTGCCATTGATGGCTTTTTTGACCTCAGCCCGGGTCGGATTGTCGTTGACATCCAGCAGCGTCTTTGCCGCCAGAACCATGCCGGGGATGCAAAAGCCGCACTGCACGGCGCCGGCCGACGCGAAGCTCTCCGTATAAACCTCCCGCTCCCGCTCCGACAGCCCTTCGACGGTGATCACCTGCGCGCCTTCAAGCTTGGAAAGCTTTCGTGTACATGCCTTGACCGCTTTGCCGTCGATGATGACCGTGCAGGTACCGCAAGCTCCCTCGCTGCATCCATCCTTGACCGAGGTTAGCCTCAAATCATCCCGTAGAAAGCGCAGCAGGCTCTTATCCTCTGTCGTGGCAATAGTTCTTCCGTTAACTGTTAAAGAAATTCCCATAGCGATCGTCCTTTCTTTAAATCCTCTTCCACAAGGCTTCCGCCATAGCGCGGGATTCCGCCATCAGCTTTTCTTCGTCGATATCCGCCAGCTGTCTTTCCTTCATGACGATTTTTCCGTTGATGATCGTCGTATCGACACACCTGCCGGACAGGCCGAACAGGATGTGGCTGTAGATCGTGTCCGCGTTGACCGGAGTCGGCGCTTCATAAGAGGCGATAATGACGTCGGCATACCAGTCTTCTTTCAAAGCCCCGACCTGTCCGTCCAGAAAACGGCTCATAATCGTGGTGTTGTTTTCAAAGAGCATCTGAGGCGGTTCCGCCCATGCGACAGAGGGAATGCCCGCCGCATGCTTATGCAGCGCGTGAGTCGCCCTGAGGGACTGAGTCATATCGACGCAGTAACCGTCCGTCCCCATGCCGACGAGTACGCCGGATTTCAGCATTTTCAGCACGGGAGACACTCCCACGGCGTTTGTCATATTCGATTCCGGATTGTGAACCACGGCGACTCCGCTTTCCGCAAGCATCCTGATTTCCTCATCCGTCACGTGGACGCAGTGTATGGCGATGGACCTGTCGTTCAAAACCCCATTGTCGTACAGGCGTTCGACGACCCTTCTGTCGTATTTCGCCAGCGCGTCCACCACATCCTCGATGCCTTCGGCAGCATGGATATGATAGCCGGCGCCGATGGCCTCAGCCTCATTTACGATCCTGTCAAGGGTCTTCTGGCCGATGGTCATCTGTGCGTGCATGCCCACAAGACCTTTCAGCATATCGTCCTTCCTGGATTGACAGTACTTTACGAATTCAATGTTTTCCTCGATTCCCTCCGCGGCGGTCTTTTCTCCGTCCCGATCCGAGATTTCATAGCAGAGGTTGCTGCGGACGCCGATTTGCTCCGCCGCCTCCGCGATCTTAAACAGGCTTCCCCTCACCGCGCAGGGGCTGGCGTGATGATCGATCACCGAGGTTACTCCCATGCGCACCGCGTCGATCATCGGACCGACGGCGCTGTAGTAAACATCGTCCAGGGTAAGCATTTTATCGAGTTTCCACCAGAGGCCCCGCAGGACTTCTCCGAACGTATTGGCCGGCCGGCCGCCGAAGTTGATCCCTCTGGCGAAGGTGCTGTAGTAATGCATATGGGCATTGATAAAGCCCGGCATCACAAGCCGCCCTTTCGCGTCGATGATCTCGGCTCCGCCGTACCTGGCCTTCAGGGTTTCCGTCTCGCCCACCTCAACGATGCGATTCCCGGAAATTGCGACGGCTCCGCCGTCTAAAAACGGTCTCTCGTCATCCCGCGTAACCACTTTTCCGTTAATAATTAATATCTCCATCGTTTTCTCCTCGTATTTCTATCAAACCTTGGGAATAAGATAAGGATAATCTGCGGAAATCGCTTTGATCGCCTGTTCCATTGCCTCTGGGATATTTCCGCCACCCAGCGTATAGTCCACAATCGACCCGCACTCCAGGCGGACCTTGAAGCGATCCTTTCCAATGGAAAGGAAGCCTCTGTTTTCGCTGTCTTTAAAATCTTCTTCCATCGAGAAGATCGTCAGTTTATCCTTGTACGGATCTCCCGCCGTCGGACAGAATACGCCGCAGTTCCCGCATTCGTTGCACATTCCGTCCATGTGAATCACCTGATACCGCTGCGAGAGGGCGTCTTTCATATCGATGGCGATGTTCGCACGGTTCGGGCAGACGTCGGCGCATATCTCGCACACCTTTCCGCAGGAAAGGCACCGGACCGCATCGGTCAGAGCCTCCTGCAGCGAATCCCCCGCGGCGTCCAAAACGCCCTTCCTGGCGATGAGGTCCCCACGGCAGGCTTCCACCGGATATTCCCGGAAATCCGAATCAACGCCGGCTTTGCTCAGGATATCGGCGGCGATCCGCTTCGCGTCCGCCATAGCCATGACGACGGTCTTCGGCCCTTCCTTGCAGTCGCCTGCGATGTAAACCCCCGGCAAAGAGGTTTCATTCGCATCGCTGAGCTTTGCAAAGCCTTTTTCCGTCAGGGCGATTCCGTTTTTTTCAAACCGGGAGGTGTCCACCCGGGCTCCCACCGCGCTGACAACCGTATCCACGGCCAGGATTTCTTTCTTGCCCGCGGAAACGACGCCTCGCCTTCCGGAAGCGTCCCGGTCTCCGAGCTTCATTGTCTCGCAGGTCAACATCCCGTTGGCATAGTCCGTCGGAGAAAGGAGCTCCCGGATCTTCACTCCGTCCTGAAGGGCAAGCTCGATCTCCTCCGCCTGGGCCGGCATAAATGCTCTGGTGCGCCGGTACACGATGAAGACCTCTTCCACGCCGCTGTTTCGAACTGCCGCCCGGGCGCAATCCATCGCGACGTCTCCGCCTCCGATTACCGCGACCCGCTTTCCGAGATCCAGGTTCAATTCCGTTTTCCGGGACTCCGCAAGAAACGGCAGAGCGTCAACAACGGTCCTTCCGTTTAAGGGGATCGGACCGAGCCCTTCCTTCCAGGCTCCTGTCGCCAGTATGATAAAATCATACTCCCCTTTCAACGCGTGCAGATCGTAATCCTCGGGAGCTCCGTACTGAAATTCAACGCCGTATGTCTCCGCCATCTTCGCGTCGGCGGCAATGGCCTGGTCGCTGATTCGAAAGGCCGGGATCACTCGGGAAACGATTCCCATGGGGCGGTCGCTCTTTTCCCGGACGGTAACCGAAATACCGTTGCGGCGCAGATAGGACGCCGCCGCGATTCCGGCCGGTCCGGCTCCGATCACAAGAACTTTTACGCCGCTTTCCGGTTGGACCGGAGTGATCCCTCCGGTAAACTCAGCCTGGGCATTGAGGGAAGCAAGCTTTTTCGCGTTGCGTATCCGCAGCGGGTCCTCATAGTCCAGCCGCGTACATTTCTTTTGACATTCATGATCGCAGATCGTCCCTGTGATGGACGGNNTGGAAGAACGTTGTCGTTTGCGATGATCTCAAACGCTTTCTCATAATCGCCCTTGGCGACCTGCTCGAGGTATGCGGGGATCTGCTGGCGGATCGGGCAGCCGCTTTCCTCGCACGGCGCCTGTGCACAATCGAAGAGCGTCAAAGGAGCCTTTGATTTTCTGCCTCTTACTGCCTCTCGGTACTCCTTTTTATATCTCGGAAAATCCGCGATATTCTCTGCGATTTCTTTCAGCAGTCTTACGTCAAGCTTTGTCCGGGACGGATCGAGGGTCGACGCCGCAAGCTCGGCAAGCTGTTTCATGCGCTCATAGCCGCCTGGCTTCAGTATCGTCGTCGCCATCGTTACAGGCCGGATACCCGTCTTCAGAATGTCGGCAAGGNNGTTAAAAAAGTCGGCGCCTCCCGAATAGGAGATCGGCAGCGTTCCCTCAAATGCCTCGCCCAGCTTTTTCGCCACATTGATCGAGAGGGGGAAGAGCGCCCTTCCCGACATATACATCTCTTCGCCGGGCAGCTCGCCGCCCTTGATATCCACGGGGAAGGTGTTGGTGATCTTCACTCCGAATGCGAGACCCAGGGACGCGGCTTTGTCCTTCAGCCGCCCCAGCATGCCGACGGCGTCGCCAAACTGAAGGTCCTCTTTAAAGTGATGATCATCAAAGGATACGTAATCAAAGCCCATGAGATCCATGATCCTGCGCGCCTCTTCATAGCCCAGAAGCGTCGGATTGCACTTCACATAAGTGTGCAGCTTCTTTTCCGTCAGCAGATAATCCGCAATTTTTTCAATTTCCTCCCGGGGACATCCGTGCAGAGTCGACAGGGTAATGCTCGTGGACACCACCGCCGGGATCGCGTCCAGGTCCTTCTGACCGAAGTTCCTGAAACGGCTGAGATTCGATTTGATCCAATCGGTGCATTCCTTCCACACCGGAGTGCCGGCGGCGTTTTTAAGCCCCTCGATATAGTTGTCGATTTTGGGGGAACGGATGCCGTCATAGCTGTATCCCACGCTCATGTTGAAGAGCACGCCTGTTCCGAGGCCGTATTCCCTGCCGAGAATGTGGACGATGAACCACGCCTTGACATACTCGTCGAATGCCTGCTGCACGGTGAGCTCAGTGGACCATTCAACGTTGTAGCATTCGTCCGTGGCGTTGATGCACGGTCTTGCGACACATTTTCTGAGCTCTTCTCCGTCCATGGTCTGAACGGTCTTGAGTTCAATGAAACGGCCTCCCGCCAGATATGCCGCGGCAATGTTCTGCGCCAGCTGTGAGTTGGGGCCCGCCGCGGGTCCGAGGGGTGAATCGATCTGCGCCCCAAAGAGTGTGATTTTATTTCCGTTTCCGCCGCGATAGAATTTTTCTTCCCTGATACCGAATATCGAACGGCTTTTCCCATATTCGCCGAGGATATGCTCCATCAGATTTGGAAAAGGCAGCGGCCTCATAATTTCTCCCATTGATCTTATCCTCCTGCCGTTTTACGCCGCCGAATCGGCTTCCGCTTCCTTCTTCTCGAGTTTTGCTTTTTGATCCCGCTTTGAAAAAATAAGATTTGCAATCAAAGCGACGACGCATACGGCTATGGTCGTATCGCCAAAGATAAATTCAAAGGGCTGCGGGAACAAATGCACGAGCAAGGTAGCCTTGCTGATGGCATAGCCGATACCGAAGGTCATTGCAATTACAAGAATATTTTTTTCGGAAAGTCCGTCAAGATAGATGAGCTTCATGCCGTTGATCATGATCATACCGAACACTGTGATGACCGCTCCGCCGAGAACGCTGTAAGGCATGATTGAAAAGATAGCGCCGATTTTCGGGAAGAATCCCGCAAGGATGAGAACGAAAGCTCCCGTTGCGATACACCACCTGTTTACAACCTTTGTCATGGCTACCAGGCCCGCGTTCTGTCCGAAAGCTGTGTTGGGCAGCGCGCCGAAAATGCTTGCAAACGCACACCCGACGCCGTCCGCGACCACCGCTCCCGAGACCTCCGTGCTGGACGCCTCCCTGTCAAAGGCGGCAACCGTAATTCCATTGACATTTCCCATGGTCTCAAGGCTGGAAATGATGTAGAGCATCGCGATGGAGATGGCCGTCTGTGCGTGGAATTCGGGGCGGATGAAAAACGGAATGGGGGCTGCTGCGACAGACGCGTTGCCAATGGCTGTAAAATCCACCATGCCCAGGAAAATCGCGGCGATATATCCGACGACGATGCCCACAAGTATTGCGGACGCTTTATAGATTCCCTTTCCCCAACGCTGGAACGCGATGATGACGAGAAAGACGACGGCTCCCACCAGGAGGTT
>DLFX01000063.1 GCA_002482405.1 Firmicutes bacterium UBA7709
TGCATGCAGTAGATGTTGCGGGCAGGGTTTTCTATGCGTAGGTTTCCGTTCTTGCAGTCAGCCGTAAAGCGGGGATTAGCATTGATGCGGAAGGCAAACTGGTTTTCGTCCACCTTCTCTTGCAGAAGCGCCAGAATCTCGTCGGGGTTATCTGTGGGCAGCATGCCGTCGAATACTTCACCGTTCGCTTCAGGGATGATGTATTGCGGCTGTACTGCGCTACCGTTGACGACGATGTACTTGTTAACGATGAGAAGTGATAAGGAAATGAGAAGCAGCGTCGCCAGCAGGAAAATGACGATCTCTCGCCACCTGTTTCTCTTGACGGGTTCTTTTTTTGCTTTGGGGTATTCGCTCATAATTTTAGCCTCCTGTTTTTGAAATGGTGAAAATGACGGCTTGCTTGACCGCGCGTTTTTGTATCAGCAAGCTGCTTGGGTTTGCGGTAAGCATAAAGGTTGCTTTCATTGATGGCATGATCTCACAGGGAATACCTGCAGGCTTCGGTATGCTGCCGGGCAGCCTGACTTGAGATACGATGATGGGCGAAGAGCCGTAATTTGTGACGGTCATTTTGGGCGTAATGCTAAGCCGCTCATTCTGTGCATACCAATAGGTGCAAAGTGGCACAGAAGCGAAGATGTCCGCCTCGCCCACCGCCAATGCCACATTTTCTGCGCTTGCTGCGCACACCGGGGCTATGAGCGTCAAAGCTATGGCCATGGCAATGATTACGTCTTTGAACCTCATTTTGCTGATCGACCTCCTTCCTTGATTTAATGTTGATGAACGGGATCAGTTCCGCCGAAGTTTCCGCTGTTACTTTTCCAATTCACGACTTGGGATGCCTATAGCCATCCGCGCCATTGATAAGGACACAACCCGCCTGTATGCGTTCTTCGAGGCAGCAGCATGTAGATAGCAGGCAGCCCTTACGTTTCCCTCCGTTATATAGGCAGTATTTGCAGTCACAATCCGCGGCGGAGTAACCGCGAAAGCGGTTATATAGACGTGTATTTGGGGTCATATAACGGCCTCCTGTGTGAAATTGAAAACAAGGAAAACGGTAAATAACAATGAGAAACAAGCAAAAAAGCCGCCCTGCACGGTCTTGGTTGACCGAACAAGGCGGCTCTATATAAGGGTTCGCATCTATTTTGCGTTTACCATCTCTACGGCAAACCGTTCATGGATAGTAGCAACTCAATGTGCGTTTGGGACTTTTGATGGATGCGGTGCGCTTGGGCGGCCATGTATTCTATCAGGTAATCCTTTGGTATCAAATATTTGTTGTAGCAGCACACGCTGAACAGTTTCTCTTTGGATACCCATTCTGATATCGTGGTTTGGCAGTAGCCTGTCATGTTTACGACATCGCCCACGGTAAGTGCATCCGGAAAGTCGCTCCATTTTTTCTTCAGCAACTTCATAAACTTACGAGCATCTATTTGAGCCCCTGCCCGCGCATTTGGCCTATATTTTTCTCGGCTGGAAAAAATACCGGGTGGTGTCAGCAAAGCCTCCGGGGCATTTTCTAAGCGGGTAAGATATTCTATCACATCCGTTATCTTGATTTTAAATCTGCGGGTCTTTTTTCCAGTATCCTGACAGGGGATATGCCCATTCTCTAAAAGCCAGGTGGCCTTTCGTTTGCTTATTCTGCAAATCCTGTAAAGCTGGTCTTGACTTATCTTTTCCGGATATTCTGTACGAAGGTAAGAATAGTCGGTTGCCATTTCCATCCCTCCATTGCATTGATGGTGCAGGTAGAAATCTCTACCTGTTTTACATCATTCGGTTTTAACCAGTGTCAATGGTAGGGTTTGCTGTGGTTTTTGTTCTTAAAAATGCTGGGAAACTAAAGTATCTTAAGGTTATTTCGCTGGTCGTTTTTCTACGCTTTTTCTACACTTTGCTCCGAAAACCGTTAAAATCGGGGTTTACGCCGAAGCGTGAGAAACTCATGGTTTATGTCAAAAAAGCCTTGATTTCTGCGGGTTTGCAGGGTGTCAACTACCCTTAGGGTTACTTGCATGAACCTATGAGAACTTGCCCTCAAATAACTCGAANNATAACGGGGCTGACTCGAAATCAGTTTGAGGGAAACCTCACGTGGGTTCGAATCCCACCCTCTCCGCCACCCAAATGTCAAGCCCGAGACAAAAAGAAATTTGTCTCGGGCTTGACTATTTTCTTGACTATTTGCCCTCGTGCTCAAATAACGACAAAATCAGTTGTTCCAATCGCCTGACCCAGCAGAAATAAGATTGCCAAAGCCGGAAGCCTTCCACTGAATCTCAACCCTGTTATCAGGATATACCAGCACCTTGTCGATCAGCAGATCGACCAACTCCCGTGTCAACGTTTCTGATTCCAACGCCCCCAGCGCCGCTTTAATGGAAGCGGCACTGGGGGCCGTTTTTTCTTCCTGTTCGCGGATTACATCATATATGTCTCGTTGCCGGGCAAGGTCTGCATCTAAAGCCGTCTTTCGCTCTTTGTATTGCTCGGGTTGGATATCTCCAAGCACCAGGCTTTCATAAAGCTGCTGTTTTTCGTCTTGGAGTGTCTGCAACCTACTCTTGCACTCCAATTGCCGCTTAGAGCAATAGCTGCGATCGCCATCCTGCGCGGCACTCAAAACAATCTTCGCCTGACGAATCACGGTCTCCCGCACCACGTCCTGAAGTTCTTGGCTTAAAATGCGGAGCCTGTGGCAAGTGATGTCGGGTGCTGAGCGAGTGAACCAGCAGTGGAAGGCCGCATTTTCCGTATTGCTGAGCCGCAGGGAGTGCCCACAAGTACCGCAGACCACTTTCCCTTTAAGAACTGAGAAAGCCGAAGGGTATCGCTCCGATGTGCCAACCTTCCGGTTGCGCAGCGGCTCGCCCTTGGTGCGAAACTGTTCTTGCACCGCGTCAAATAGTTCCTGCGAGATGATCACAGGATGATGATTCGGTATCTTGATCCAGTCCTCCTTGGCATTTTTTGCACGGTTAGGATTACCCACCTCCACGGTTCTGGTTTTCCCCGCTGTGTAGAAACCAATATACTGCTCATCCTGCAAAATACTTCGAATGACGGATTTCTGCCAAACACAGCGGTATTCTTCTGCCTCAGCGGTTTGACGTCGATGCTTTTTCCAGGCGGCAGGTGTAGGATGGTTTTCCTCATAAAGCCGCCCCTCGATAGCGGAAAGGCTCTTGCCTTCGGCATACATCTCAAAGATCATGCGCACCGTCACGGCGGCATCCTCGTCGATGACCATCTTACGGTTTTCATCCAGCCTGTACCCAAAGGCACAATTTTTAGTCACCGCCTCACCCCGGCGAGCCTTCTCCCGCTTTGCACTGCTGATCTTCCTTGACAGGTCATGGCTGTAGTATTCGCTCATCAGGAACTTGAATGCAACCTCCATGCCGCCGGTATCGCCGTCATGCTGGGCAGAATCAAAATGGTCGGACACCGAAATAAAGCGCACGCGGTACAGCGGAAACACCCGCTCAATGAAGTAGCCGGTCTCAATGGCGTTGCGTCCAAAGCGGCTGAAGTCTTTGACGAGGATACAACCGACCCGCCCGTCCTTCACCAGTTCCAGCAGCTCCTGCACGGCTGGACGCTCGAAGTTTAAGCCGGAAAATCCGTTGTCCACAAACTCCCGCACCGGCCCAGTCAAGTCAGAATCGGCGATGTGCTTATCCAGCAGGAGCCGCTGATGCCCAAGACTCATGCTGTCGGTCTGCGAGTCATCCAGCGAAAGCCGGATATATTTTGCGATGATCGGTTTAGCCAACGCGCTTCACCTCCCGTAATTCGTCTTTGAAGCGTAGAAGGATTTCAAAACTCTTGTCCCTCTGCACCTGTATTCTTTCCACCAAACAGTTGATGGTGTCTGCGGTCAATTCCTTGCTGGAAAGTGCATCCGAAGCAGCATCCGCAAAATCCCGGTAGGTTTCTTGCTCAAAAACATGTTCCCTCCGCTGGGTGCGGATCTGATCTGCTCGTTTGGACAAAGCTGCGATCTTACCCTCATAATCGGTTTTCATGGTGGTGAACTCGTCGGCATTAATCAGCCCGGCTACCATATTTTCATACAGGCTTTTGAGGAAGTGCCCACTGGAAGCAAGCTCCCNNAATCTCCATCAGTTCGGTCTCGGCGGCGGCATTTTTCACCGGCGTCATGCGCTCTATGTGGATATGCCCGCCCAGGATCGCTTCGGCATGCTTGCGAAGCAGAGCAAACACCTCAGCTTTTATTTCTTCTTCCTTCACCGACACCTGGTAGCATGCGCCCTTGTGGTATTTCCACTGGGATTCGCAACGATACCAGTAAGTGCCGTCCTTGTTCTGGCGGTGGCGGTGCATGGGATGGCCGCAGTGGGCGCAAAATACTTTGCCTTTGAATATATGCGGTGAATATGAAATCGCGGCACTGCGCACGGCTTCGTCCTTTTCCGATGCCTGGCGAAGAACCTCCTGCACGCGCTCAAACAACTCGCGGGCAATCACAGGCTCATGGGTGTTGCGTACACAAACCCACCCGTCCCGGTGAACGGAATTCTGCCTGCCGCCCGTTGTGCAAGTTTTCCCCTGCGCCATGTCACCCACATAGACACGATCCCTGAGAATATCCATGACCGTGCGTTTCTGCCAGAAGGGCTTGCCCAGCAGTCTTTTGTTTGAAATTTGGCCTTTTTCCCATTTGTAGTGGCTGGGTGGGAGCACACTCTGCTCGTTGAGCGTCCGTATAATTTCTCCAACGCCCATACCACTGACAGCCCAGTCAAATATCTGCCGCACGATTGGGGCGGCCTCCTCGTCAATGATCAGGCGGTGGCAATCCTCGGGCGCCTTTGAGAAACCGTAAGGCGCCATCCGTCCCACAAACCGCCCATCCTGTATGTTCTGCCGCTGAACTGAGCGGCATTTGCGGCTGATGTCCAGGGCATAGGACTCGGCAATCACGTTCTTGAGCGGTAGCAATACGCCTCCATCCCCCTCAAGGGAATCAAAAGAATCGGTGACGGCGATGAAGCGCACGCCCAGCGCAGGCAAGTGCTTTTCAATGTAATAGCCGCAGTCGATGGCATTCCGGCCAAAGCGGGAGAGGTCTTTGACGATGATGCAGTTGATTCTGCCGTTTTCCGCATCCTCCATCATCCTCACAAAGGCGGGGCGCTCGAAATTCGTGCCGGTGGCCTGGTTGTCAATGTAGATATCAGCGAGACGAATATCCGGGGATGCGGCGATGAAGTTCTCAATGATGTCCTGCTGGTTATATAGGGAATCACCCGGCTTGCGTTTGGCGTCGCTGGAGAGACGAATGTAAGCGGCGGCGTTGTAAACAATATCCTGTTCCTGCACTGCGGGAGCCTCGGCTAAAGCCTTTCTGCTTTTCCGTGCCATTACGCCACCTCCCGTTGCAGGAGAGTAAGCGCCTGTTCGTATTCCGCCTGATAGTTGAAGGTGATATCCAGCTCCGTCTTGCTGAGCACGCGGATACTGCGCACCAGATTGACCATCGTGCGGCGATCCAGTTCCTCCAGCCCTTCGAACTTGCGAAAATGTTCCATCCAGCGCAGACGTTCGGCTTTGCCGTCCAAGGCGTTGTTACGCTCAGTCTCCAAGGTCGCAATGGCATCCCGCAGGCGGGTTTCATCGGCGGTATATTTGGCTTTCAGCGTTTTGTAGTCGTCTTTGCTTAGCAGGCCGCTGACCATATTTTCATACAGCGAGGACTTGAAATTGCTGATTTTTGTAAGCTGTCGCTCGTTGTCCTCAATCTGATGCCCAAGCTGACGACCCAGCGCCTGTGCCGCCTTGCGCCCGCCGCTGACTGTCAGCACCGATTCCAGCGATACGATCCCGGCGATATGCCCCTTGATGCTCTCCAGCACGCACTGAATCAGGTCTTGCTCCCGGAGCATACCTGCACCGCTACAGCCTTGCTTTTTGCCGGTCGGGCAGTAATAATAATTGTATACTTGCCCTTTGTAGCGGTTGGTTTTGCGGGTCATCCTGCCGCCGCAGCATCCGCAGATGAGGACGCCGGAAAACAGGTAAACCTTGTCGCCGCCCGGTGCGGTGCGGGTATCCAGCTGCATAATCCGCCGGGCTAGGTCAAAATCCTGCGGACTAATGATGGCCTCGTGAGCGTTCTCGGTTCGCTTCCACTCCGATTCTGGTTTATCGATCACATCTTTGATCTTGTAATTGAGAGTACCGCGCCTCCCCTGAATCAGCGT
>DLFX01000289.1 GCA_002482405.1 Firmicutes bacterium UBA7709
GTGTACGCCGTGGAGCTGTACGCCGACAAAAGATACCCCAGAGGGATCCCCGCCAGGATACCAAGGACTGTGATGATGTTATTTTCCCTCACGAGCATGAGAAAAATCTCCATTTTGCTGAACCCCAGCACCCTCAGGGAGGAAAACTCCATCTCACGCTCTCCCAGGCTGATGACGGTGGCGTTATATACGATGCAGAATCCCAGGATCCCTGCGAAAATCATCATAAAGCCGACAGAAAGGAGCGTCATGGTCATATACTCTCCATACATGTTCCGCATGTCGGCTGTGGACATGATGGAGCTCACATTGGATGCCCGAAGCAGCTCTCTGTCGATGTCGGGATCGCTGGAGTCAGCGTAAACCCCGTTGATCACATCCTTTTCCAGCAGCGTGCCGCCCATAGCGCCGATCTCCATATAGGCGTTCATTCCCAGGGTCTGCTTGATCACATCCTTTACCTGGATGTAAGCGTCGTCCCGGTTGGGAATATAGCTTTTGATCCGGACCAGATCGCCTTTGCCGATATCCAGAGCTTTTGCCAGATTTTCCGAAATCAACATTCCGTTTTCCGGGATCTCCACCTTTTCGCCGTTTAAGTCGTGAAAGGAATAAAACTTCGTATCCCTGTCCAGGCCGATGATGCTGACCGCCTGCTTTTTGCTGCCGTTGGAGAGTTCAAAGGGATATTCCAGCTTTCCCTCAATGCTGTCGGCTTTAATCAGGTGTTCCATATCCCTTGCCGCGCTTTTCGGGACCGGAGTCCGAAAACCGATGTTGTAATCCATCTTCTGGAACTCTGTAAAATGCTCGTTCATCATCTGACCGATCACACCCGGCATGGCGGCGGTGAAAAGCATCATGGCATAAGTCACGGCGATACCTGTCAGCACAAACGCGACGCGCTTTTTATTGCGGAAGATATTCTTGCCGATCATTTTATTGCTGAAGGAAAGCCTCCTCCAGAAGAAGGGAATATTCTCCAGCAAAATGCGCTTTCCGGCCTTTGGCGATTCCGTCCGCATGGCGTCTGCCGGAGCGATTTTCAACACGCCTCTGGCTCCGACGAGGCCGGACAGGGCGCAGAACACGGCGGAAAGCAGCATGGCGTAGATCAGGAAAGAATAATAAAATTCGATCCTCAGCAGTGGAATATTGAAATACTGGAGATAAAGCCTTGTCATTCCTCCGGCCAGAGCCATCCCAAAGATCGCGCCTGCCGCTCCTCCGAGAGTCCCGCAAACCAGCGCGTATTTGACGTAGTGGAACAATACCTGGCCGTTGCTGTATCCGAGTGCCTTCAATATACCAATTTTAATCCGGTCTTTCTTCACAAGACGGGAAAGCATCATCATCAAAATGAGCCCGGCAACCAGGAGGAAAACGATAGGGATGGAATTTGCCATGGTATCGAGCTGGGTCAGCTCCTGTTGAATCACCGAATTGCTCATCTGGTCTTTCTGTTTTATTGTCTGCCTGACTCCATATCCCTGGAGGGCGTCCTCAACATTGTCGATCAGGGCATCTTCATCGGCGCCGCTTTCATAGCTTATGAGCATTTCGTTGTAGCTGCCGGGGAGGCCCGCGGCCTGCCGTCCGAAGTCTTCCGACACATAGCCTACCCCGAAGGTCTTATTGTCGGGTATGATGGACTGGGCGTTTTCCATCAGGTATATATATTCCGGATTTGCGACGATCCCGGCTACCTTCAGAGTATACTGAAGGCCCCCCGCCTGGATTTTGATCTCATCTCCGGCGCTGATCCCTCTGGCTTTTGCAAACTGGTCGATCAGCAATATCTCATTGCGGCCTCCGGATATCGGCTTTCCCTTCAACAGGGTGGATTTGCTGAGCTCGTCTCCCTTTCCCGCCGTGGTGACCAGCCGGAGGTTTACCCGCTCATTTTCGTCCTCTGTGATCATGGGCACGTCTACCGTGACTCTGCCCATGGCCTGCTTTACTCCTTCAATGTCCGCGATCCGTTTTACTTCCTGGCTGGGAACCGCGCCGGTTTCCAGAAAGAGGTCCGCGAAATTGTTTTCGGTATAATAATCCTTTACCGTGTTATCCATGTTTATGGAGGTCATATTCAGGGCGGTAAAGGTCGCGACGCCCATTGTGATAATGGTCACCACCGCGATGAACTGGCCTTTGGAGCGTCCGATCATGCGCGCAAGCATTCTATCCATTTTAGAAAGCCCGGTTCTGCGCCGCTTTCCCTTTTGATCGCTGCGGTCTTTTACCATTTGATATCCTCTGGAGCCATTGGGCTCTCATTGACATGGTCGTCGATGATCCTGCCGCTTCTCATTTTGATCACCCGGTCCGCCATATAGGCGATGTCCGAGTTATGCGTAATGACGACGACGGTCTTTCCCATCTCCCGGTTTACCTTTCGAAGCAGGCCCAGGATAGCGATGCCGGTGTTGAAGTCCAGGGCGCCGGTAGGCTCGTCGCAGAGCAGGAGTTCGGGGTTTTTCGCCACGGCCCTGGCGATGGAAACCCTTTGCTGTTCGCCTCCGCTCATCTGGGCTGGAAAATGGTCCCGCCGTTCCGATAGTCCCACCGCCGCCAGAATTTCGTCGATCGGCAGGGGATCCTGTGAAATTTCCGTAGCCAGCTCCACGTTTTCCTCAGCAGTCAGGTTTGCCATGATGTTGTAAAACTGAAAGACAAAGCCCACCTTATTCCGGCGATATTCCGTCAGCTCCCGTTCGTTATAGGCGGTGATCTCCGCGCCTCGGAGAAAAGCTTTCCCCGAGGTAGGCAGATCCATTCCGCCGACGATATTCAAAAGGGTGCTCTTCCCGGAACCGCTGGGTCCGAGGATCACCACGAATTCTCCTTCCTGTATCTCAAAAGAGGCGTCCTGAAGCGCTTTTACCTCAATTTCACCCATCTGATAGCTCTTGGACAGGCTCTCAGCCTTTAAAATAATCATTCCTATTCCTTTCAATGTTAGTTAGTCTATTCTAACCAACATTATACACCGAAATCCTATGGAGTCAATCTAATGTACCGTGGCTTCCCAGCCCGTGCTTCATAAAATCGATCAAACTGTCGAGGTCATCGACCACCTCATCAAAACTTATATCTCCGCTCCTGAAATCAAAGAGCTCATCAAATCTTACCAGCAGGTACGCCACCACCTTTGCCGCGAAGTGTTCCGATATGCCGGGTCTGATGTCCCCATGCCGGACCGCCTTTTCTATCAGATCTTCGAAATACCTTTCTGTGGTATCGTTCAGACTGTCCATGGCCACCTTATATATGTCATTCCCTTTTTCCTTGAGAAACATCAGGCCCAGCAGGTAATACCTGGGGTAATTTTTAGCGAATTCAATCCCGATCCTGACCTGAAGCTTGAGATTCTCAAAGAGGTTCGCTTCTTCACCCCGGAGGTGATCCGCCAGCCCTCTTTCCACAAATTCCACCTTTGCGTCTGCCATAGCCTGCAGCAGAAACAGATAAAGAGCCTGTTTATCCTGAAAATGATAATAAAATGTTCCCTTGCTGATCCCCGCGTTTTTTATGATGCTGTTCAGGGAGGCTTCCTCGTAGCTCTTGGCGCCAAACTCATCCAGCGCGGCTTCGATCAGCTCCGCCCTCCGGTCAAAGGATTTTACTTTCATCATCTTTTTTACTCCTGTCTTTATATACCCCTCCTTGCAAGGCAACCCGTCGGGGCAGGGTAAACGTACTTGTCTAAACCACGTGGTCTAAACCGGGTGGTCTACTATAATATAGTCCTTGTATTTTGAGCTGTCAATCATTATTTTTTGCAATAAAAAAGCCGCCTCAGTTTTGGAGGCGGCCCGAAATCATGGGATTCTTCCGCTCCGCGGGCGGTATCCATCCGGCGATATCGTCGGGTTCAAACCGGTAGTCCAGCGGTTTTCCATAGGCCGCTTCGTAAGCGGCCTTTTTCTGCAGGTGATCCCGCTCGCACATGACCAGGCTGTTTTCCCTTGCATTTTTTGCCGGGTCAGGAAAAATCGGCGGCAGGACATGCAGGACATACCGCACCTTGTGAAAGGAAGGCGCGTCCAACTCCTCCAGGTCGCGTATCTCAACAAAACAGGATATCACCGGCACGCCGAATTTCGCCGCATAGTAGTAAGCGCCGCGTTTTGGCGGCCGGGGTTTGCGGTAGTTGAACCACATTTCCTGCTCCGGATAGATCAAAATGAAATTTTTTTCTTTCAGCAGGTTCCACAGCAGGGATTCAAAGTGCTCCGCGATATAGCTCTGCCTCATGCTGACGGGAAAGGTGTCCGCATAGTTCATCAGATATCCGATCCAGCCGGACATGGCAAAATTGCTTTCATTGCTTGCGATGCAGAGCTTTTTTCTGCCTGCCGCGAGAGCAAGCATGCGAAGGGCCGTATTGTCGACGGGATTGAAATGATTGCTCGTGAGAATCGCGCCGCCGGCAATCCCTATGACGTTTTCAAGCCCGAGGATCTCCGTGTCCGCGTTTATTTTTTTGCTGGCCGTATTTGCGGCCCACCGCGCGATCCGGTTGTTCACCCGAAAGCCCAGGGTCGCCCGCTTTTCCAGATAGCGCCGGAGCAGGTCCTGTCCCTCCTCCGCGGTCAGGACGGGATCGTCCACCTCCACTTTGCAGTGGAAGGCGCCGCTTTCCGCCGCCTGCCGGATATTCTCGATCACCTGTTCCCGTTTTCCGCCTATGATCATAAACGCTCCTCTTTCCCTGAATCAAACACCGCCCGGAAGGTCACTTCTCCGGCGGCGATCTCTTCCGCCCTGGTCAGCATCAGCTCCAGATGCTCCCGATCGGACTGCCGTTCTTTTTCACCGTACCGGGCTTTCACGTCCATGATCTCCGGGAGATAGCCCGTGTCCCCGGCATACTTCCAAAAGTGCGACTCGTACTGCACATCTTCGTAACACCAGGGCTTTTCAAACAGATTATAATGAACGAGCTTCGGCTCTTTCATGGGTTCCTTTCCCTTGGTCGGCATGGCGTCCCAATGGGGAGGCAGAAAAACGATCCTGCCCCGGCACAGGGCGTTGAGATAGTCCTGATCCGGCGCGATGCAGTCAAAGTGATATCTATTCATGAGCTCCAAAAAGCGCTGTTCAAGCCCCACCTCCCGCAGCCGCTTCAGGTTCATCAGCAGCACGCCGGAGTTGATATAATGATATTTATCGATGCCGACGGCGTTTTCTATGTAGTTTGCAAAGGGAGGCACGTCGACTACGGAGTGATCCGCCGCCGCCGCGATGAGATTGCCTCCCAGATCTGTCCGATACAGCTCCGAGATATCCCCCGGCACGACGATATCGCTGTCCAGGTAGATGGCCTTGTCGTATTCCGGGAACATGACCGGGATGAACAGGCGAAAAAAGATGGTAAGGGTGAAATAATCCGCCCTGAGCCGGTTGCCGATCCGGTCCGAGATGTGATCCAGCCTGTTTTCCATGGGGACAAACCGAATCTCAAAATGATCCGCCCCAAGGCCGGCAAGCCTTTTCCGGTTTTGTTCGCTGAGCCCCTCGCAGAGCACCGTCGCTATGTAGTCATACTCTGTTGAAGCGTTTTGAACGATGGATGCGAGAGCCACGCTCAGAAATGGCGCATAGCTGTCGTCGATAGAAAAAAAGATCGGGATCGTTTCCTTCTTTTGGTTCATCTTAAAACTCCTCTTCTCAATATTTTAATTGATATTCGGCTTGACCGTCCTGATTTCAGACAGCCGTCTCCTGTATTCGTCAAACAGCTCATCGTATTCGTGGATCTTGAGCAGGCGGTGCACCTTTTCGATCTCCCAGGGCTTGACCTTCATGGCGTGAAGCCATGGAAAGAAGCGAAAGCTCGTGGTGAAATGCTGCAAAACCGTATCCTTGTGCAGCTTGCGCTGCTCATTGAACCGGCGGGGACAAGTCTTTTTAGAAACCGCCAGCTTGTTCAGCGCCGATTGGTCCGGCATAAACATTTTCTTTTCGGTGCAGAGCTTCCTGCAGCGGCGCAGCAGGCCGGTTTCCCGGATTTTTTTCAGATTCATCAGCAAAACCCCTGAATTCTGGTAGTCAAAACGCAGAAAATGTCTTCGGAAAAACCAGCGGCCGTAGTGATCCAGCACCCCGGCAAATTCATAGGCTGAAATATCCTGTCGGTAGAATTCCCCGCAGCTTGTCCGGCAAACGACGTCGTTGTCCAGATAGAGGATCTTCTCCGGCAGCTCCGGTATTTCGTCCGCAAACAGGCGAAGCATGCAGTATGGCGTGAAGCGGGTGCCGAGGTTCATCACCGGCAGCTCTCTGTAAAACTGTCCCGTTACGTCGATCAAAACCACAAAATTATCCGGATCAGCCTGCTTCACAAGCCGGTCCGCATAGCCCGCAAAAGTGTCGGATATGGGAAAATAAACGGTTTCCCCATATCCCAGACTCATGGTCAGCAAATAGATATGCAAGGGCTCCCCCGCGTTTTTCAGCAAGGACAGGATGGAAATCAGCAGACCGTCTTCGGTCTTATCGTTGCCGCAATACAGAATATTCATCTCAATGCATCTCCTTCTGATACCGGATATAGGAGTAGGTGCTGTTTCTGCTGCGCTCCTCCATGCACTTGAAAATCTCCTTATGTAATTTTTCCTTCTGTCTTGCCTTGGGCAGCGACCGGTCCGGATAAAACGGCCCGTCCAGATAAACCGTGACGCCGGGTTTTCTTCCTCGCTTTCTCTTGTAATAGGTTGTGGTCATGCAAAAGGCCGGTTTTCCGCATTCCACCGGAAAGCCGAACGAATCGGCTGGAAAAGGGCGTATCCCGGTATAAAAGGGCCAGACATGGGCCTCCGGGTAGAATACCACGCAATTCCGGTTTTCTATGCGCAAGCGGATGGCGCGGTTCAGCATTTTCAGCCCGCCGATGGAATCCGGCAGCGGCAGTGCGCCCAGCATGGGCAAAAGCGGGCCAAGGACCGGTATGCCCAGGTTGGCGGGGCTCGTCACAACATACGCCCGTTTTGGGGAAATCGCCCAAAGGGGCAGGAATGCGTCTCCGATGGGCTGGGTGTGATTCCCGTATAAAAAGTATCCCGTTCCCGCCTCCTGCCTCAGGACGGAGCGGTTTTCCACCTTCCCGTGAAGAACCGCGCGGCAATACGGAAATGCAAAAATTACGGCCAATAGATAAATGCACCTGGAAAACAGCCGGTAAAACATATTGCCATGAATCCATGTATAGTTTTCCGGCAGCCGGTTACCCTGATTCCTGCTCTCGACGAAATCGTCCGCATATGATTTAAAATATTTTATCTCCGGATCTCTGCGATGTTTCATTTTAGCATTCCAAACGTGAATAACAAGTTATTTTCTGTCGAAACAAAAATGGAGCCTACAATATTATTGTTGCCCCATTTCTTTTTTATAATTCAACTCAGTCAAATGCCCAGTTCCAGCCGGATGCTCAGTTCCAGTTGGATACCTGGTTGATCCGCTCCGTAGTCCTCTTGATGGAAATCTCCCGAAGCATGTCCAGATTTTTCTTCCGCAATATTCCTTTTACTTTTCCTCTCGGCTTGTCCCGCCAAAGGATTTTGCCCTCCCGATATCTCTTGATCAGCTCTTCGGGCTCCGGATCGATGAACTCCACCCTTTCCGCGCAATCAAAAATAAAGTCCGGTATATTTTCTTCATACGGGACTTTAAGTGCTTCCGGCAAGGTTCGATAAAGGCTCTCGATTTGCTGCGCGTTGACTGTTGTAAAGACATCAATTCCCGCAGCCAACAGTTCCTCGATGTCTAGGTAGCGTTTTTCGTGTCTTGAACCCGCGACGTTGGCGTGGGCTATTTCATCCACCAGTATCAGCTCCGGCCTGCGGAGCAGCGCCGCATCCAGGTTGAACTCCGTGATCATCCCGTACCTGCCGGCGGCCAATTTCAGAGGGAGGACTTCCAGCCCTTCCATAAGCTCCATGGTTTCGCCGCTGGAGTGCGGATCTATGTAACCTACAACGACGTCGACGCCTCTGCGCAGCGCTTCATGCGCGTCCTTCAGCATCATGTATGTTTTACCTACACCTGAAGAATACCCGAAGTAAATTTTTAGCTTTCCTCTTCTTACCATCTCAATCCCCCTTTCGATTCGTTTCAACATTTTTTCTCCGTTCAGTAACTTCAATTACATAATACATCAAAAGAGGGCCCAATTGTGCCCTCTTTTTACATCAATTTTCGACATGAAATTGCAGATTATGGATTACCGGAAAGCGAGGCTCAGAAAGCATCCGGTAATGGTCCAGGACAGATTGGAAAAGCTGAGCAGATAGGTACCGATGTTGAAGGGCCAGGCCGCCGCGTGAAGCAGCGGGTACAGCAGCGGCAGGGCGGCGATCAGCGCAAAGATCAGGATCGGAAAGATATAGACCCATTTATTCTTCGCCTTTGTAAATCTGGGGTTTGCCACGCTTCCGAGGACGATTCCGATCAGAAGGTAGACGGCATATGCCGTTATGGCCGCGGCAGTTCCGGACAGCGTCATCTGGCCGTTCAGCCAGGCCCCGACGATCATCAGCGCCAGTATAATAACCGATCTTGTAAGTAATTTCAAAGAGTTTGACATAGCTTGTACCATCCTCCCACTGAATATCATGTTTCCAGAGCCATATTGCATGATTTGATAACTTACTTTCCATTTTATCATATAATGTAATACCATAACAGGTATTCAAAAAAGATTGGAGGAAGTATTATGACTTCTTTTGGATTCTTCAGCGACGGCAATAGAGCCTCGGGGATGCAGGACGCCCTAAACGGGAAGGCCAACATCTGCCAGGGACTTGAGGACCTTTGTCAGGCCCTGAAAGCTCTCCGCTGCGGAAAGGAATATGAAACGATGAAAAATGTGGTCGACGCAATTCATCGGATCAAAAAAGGATTGTGCGAGGTCAAAAAAGGGTTACATGGCCTTGGCAGCAGAATAGATGACAGGAGCTTAAAAGAGATAAGAGCGGGCATCCAGTGCGTTTGCAAAGGCCTCGAGGCTTTGTGCAGCGTTCTGAAGGACACCTGCTGCGGCAATTTTGCCGAAGCGGAAAAATGCCTTGTGGAAGCGATCGAACTGATCAAAAAGGGCTACTGCAAAATAGATAAAGGTCTGAACGATATCTGCTTATATTGATCATTGAAACCGGCAGTTCAATTCTGCCGGTTTTT
>DLFX01000286.1 GCA_002482405.1 Firmicutes bacterium UBA7709
GAAGGGCTTGGTGCACAATTCGATTTCAATTTTTCACGCATGTCGGTAGAAGAAAAGGCAGCTTTCTCTCAAAAATGGGTTCCGATTGTGAATGCATATGCCGAAACACATCCTTACTATTCAAACCGAAATGATAATTTTTATAAAGCAACCCGGCAAGTGTTCGGTGTCCCCACTCAGGACCATATATCACAAGAAGAAGCAACATCCATTGCAAGAAGGGCAATTGCTGACATGGGGGCTAACGAACTCACATTGTCGCAAAGGGAAATTGGATACTCGTTCGATATCACCAACCCGTCAAAGCCACTATGGGTATTGGTACTTTATTCTGTATCGGAAGTTGGGTTAATTTCAGTACCGCTTTCGGATGATGACCAAACAATTGCGGTGAAGATAGATGCAATGTCAGGTGCTGTTATAGAAACCATTGTATATGCTGGCGAAAATTCATTTGGTGGTTATTATAGGTGATTTCTGGATCACAGGGGGAGGAGGGCTCCTTGGAGCCCTCCTAAAGTCGATTTAGTAACAGGCATGCTGATTGAAAATCAACAACAGCAGTGTGCGTAAGAGACCCAAAGTCGCCATCAACATACCCAGTGAAGAACGTTTTAAGTGAAGGTGATTAACTTTGGAAATATTTACGAACGGAGATTGCTGGGTATTGTTCTCCATCGGCTTTAGCAAAAGAGGTTCCCGACTAGAAGACATTATTGCGTCAGGTGACATGCTTAATCACGCTATACTTACTAAAGAAGAACTGGAAAGTGCCTTAAACAAGTTGTGTCGCAATGATTTTATTCGATACTCAAAAAACAGATTCTGCGCAACGGATAAAGCAAGAGATTTTTTCAAAGAGAATAGAAGATTGTCGGAAGACAGCATAACTGAATGGTTGCGAATCGCTGAGGTTCTTAAAAAAATACCGGTTCAAATANNCACAGAAGAAGAATATGAAAATGCAGTAAAAAAATACACTCGGTAGTTTATAACGCGATTTCTCGTTACAGACCACCAAACCACCGCTCATTGGAGCGGTCTTTTTATAGCCTGTCAGAAAGACTTTTTTAGAAAACTTTCTCCCCTCTACTCCCGTCTGATGTATGTAACCCGCAAGGGAAGCCTTATAAGGCAATAGCCGCAGGGATTAGGCCTGATCCGGCGGCAACGGAAGGAGAGAATCGTGTGGACGCAGCAACGTTTCAAGCAGAGGTTATGCGTCTGGAGAAGCCCATGTACCATGTGAGCTACTCCATCTTACGTAATAACGATGACTGCGCCGACGCGGTGCAAGAAGCGCTTACCCGTGCTTGGCAAAAGAGGGGTTCGCTTCGCAGCATGGACCGGTTTCGCCCTTGGCTGATGAGAATCCTCGTCAACCAGTGCAACGACATGCTTCGGAAGCATCGGAAAAGAAGTTTCTTCTCATTGGAAGAAGATACTGTGGCTGTAGAGCCGCCTCAATCCCCCATTCCGCTCCGGGAAGCCATCGACACCCTGAAGCCTGAATGGCGCATGGTGATCATTCTCCACTACCTGGAAGGCTACTCCATACAGGAAATGGCGGATATGTTCGGCCTGCCCATCGGCACCGTCAAAACGCGCATGAGGTATGGACGTGAACGTTTGAGCGCTTTGCTTCGTGAAGAATGGGAGGAAGCATCATGGACTATATGAATCGTCATCAGCAGCTTACTCAGGTCGTCCCTGAGGTTCCCCAGTGCTTTCATAAAGCTGTATGCGATACCCTGGATCAGATCATAGCGCAGGAAAAGCAAGAAAGGCGCGGCAACACGGCCTTTACCCATGGCATTTGGCGCAGCCGTGGCCGCCGTGCATTGGCATATGCGCTGCTGATCTCGCTGCTATTGGGTACCGTAGCCTTTGCGGCGTATCATTGGCAGCTGTTTGACGCACTGGAGCATCTGCTTGGCCCTGCGCCTCAAACGGCGGATCGGGTGATGCAAAGCGATCTGGCGCATACCACGGTCAATGGTGTGGACATCACTGTGCGGGAAGCAGGCTATGACGGCAAAACCCTATTCATCCAATATGCCTACCGCATGGACGACGTGGATACGCCGCTGGGCATGTATCGCGATGGCGGTACCGGCGAGGGCATGGCGGAACAAGACCTGCAGCTTTTGCAGGACCGCAACGTTGGCTGGTGGATCGACCATCTCTGGATCGATGGCAAATGCGTGGATATGCCCGTCAACTCCGGCGCTGTCACCAGCGGCAGCACGACCCCTGGCGAAATTGTACAGACCGAATACTGGCGGCTGGACAACTTGGAACTGCAGCTTTCCGGCAAGGTAGAGGTTTCACTGCCCATCGGCGAGCGTCAACCCTTGGAAAACTATAGCCGTATCGTGCATCCCGAGCAATATGATGAAGAGGGCAATCTGAAGCTGCCGGAGGCCGGCATGGTAAGNNCCGGGTTCGCGTGGAGCATCCCAACGTGCCTGTGAAGGGTGAAAACGTCACCGCACAGGTGAGCGAGGTATGCTACTCTCCCCTCATGACCTACATTACCCTAACGCTGGAAGGCGACCCGGAGGCGATTGCCGCCTACAAGGCGGAAAACGGCGAGGGTTTCTACAGCGAGGACGGCAAAACCCTGCTGTGGGAATACGGCGGCATGGATGTGTTCGGCGGCTGGGTGAACAGCCTTGCGCTGGTGGACGGCAATGGCGTACCGCTCTTCCCTAACTTCAGCGGTTCCAATGGTTACGGCAACGAATGGGCGGAGTATGTTTATCCGTACATTGAGAAGGTGCCGGAAGAACTGTATCTCGCGCCGTTGGATGGCGAAGAAGCCGACATGACGCAGGCAATCAAGGTTAAGTGATCACAGGGCGGGCGGGCATCATACCCG
>DLFX01000154.1 GCA_002482405.1 Firmicutes bacterium UBA7709
ATAAGAAATACGGCCGGGAAGCGGGAGCGGAACGGATCTATGCCATCACCGACGCGAAAAAGGGCATTCTCCGGGAGGAAGTGAACCGGGAAGGATATACTTCCTTTGTGGTCCCCGACGGCATCGGCGGGAGATATTCCGTGCTGACGGCGGTGGGTTTGCTGCCTATCGCGGNNAAGCCATGCTTGGGGGAGCGGCGGAAGCGGCCGCGGCATCGAGGGAAACCAATGCGGACGGGGATCTGCTTGCCGCGACGCGGATTTCACTCCTGAATCAGGGAAAGAGCGTCGAGGTATTTGAATATTATGAGCCAAAGCTTCAATTTTTCGGCGAATGGCTTAAGCAGCTTTTCGGCGAAAGCGAAGGAAAGGACGGAAAGGGTATCTTTCCCGCCGCGNNCCAGTTCCTTCAGGATGGCAGCCAGATCTTCTTTGAGACGGTCCTGAACGTGATAAATCCGCCGGAAGACCTGACCGTGCCGGAGAGCGCCGGAGAGCTGCTTGCCGGCAGGAGCATGAACGATATCAACCAGGCGGCTGTGGAAGGCGTCATCGCGGCCCATGAAGCCACGGGAGTCCCCATCGTCAAGCTGGATATTCTCGAGCTGTCGCCCCATTGCTTCGGGCAGATGGTCTATTTCTTCGAGACGGCCTGCGCTCTCAGCGGCTATCTCAACGGAGTAGATCCCTTTGACCAGCCGGGAGTGGAAAGCTATAAATCGGAAATGCGGAAAGTTCTGCAGGCGAAATAGGAAGTTGGGGTAAGGGCCTTTCCTNNGAAAAAGAGATAAGCTATATTAGGTATATTAGCCTTAATATTTGTTCAGAGCGTTGTCTGATAGATTGTTTAAAAAGATTAATGGAGGAGTAGAAATGAAAAAGGTAGGAGTATTAGGAACTGGAACGATGGGCGCCGGAATTATCCAGGTACTTGCCCAGAGCGGTTATGAGGTCGTCCTTCGCGCCAGGAGGGAAAGTTCCGTTGAAAAGGGAATCGCAACGGTCAACAAGAACCTTGACAGGCTGGTTGCAAAGGAAAAAATTACGGCTGCCGATAAGGATGCCGTCATGGCAAGGATCAAAGGCTCTACGGACATCGGTATTGTCGCCGACGCGGACCTGATCATCGAAGCTGCCACCGAGGACATGGAATCTAAAAAAGCGCTGTTTGCCGAGCTGGATCAGCTTTGCAAGCCGGAGACCATCATTGCGACCAATACCTCCTCGCTTTCCATCACCGAAATCGCGGCCGCGACGGGGAGAGCCGACAAGATCATCGGAATGCATTTCTTCAATCCGGTGCCGATGATGAAGCTGGTTGAGATCATCAAGGGACTCGCTACTTCCGACGAAACGAGAGACACCATTCTGGAGCTCACAAATAAGCTGGGCAAGACTGCGGTGGAAGTCAACGAAGCTCCTGGATTCGTTGTAAACAGGATTTTGGTTCCCATGATCAATGAGGGGATCGGCATTCTGGCCGACGGCGTTGCCAAGGCTGAAGATATAGACCAGGCGATGATGCTTGGCGCAAATCACCCGATGGGACCTTTGGCTCTCGGAGATCTGATTGGACTTGACGTTTGTCTTGCGATCATGGAAACATTGCATGCCGAATACGGCGACGACAAATACAGACCTCATCCGCTTCTCAAGAAGATGGTAAGAGCCGGGAAGCTGGGTAGAAAGACAGGAGAAGGATTCTACAAATACAACTAAGAATTCCGACGTACATCTACTTATGAAAACATTTTTAAAAACATTTTTAGCAGGATTTTTAATATTTACGATAGTATTAGTCCCCATTGAATGGGGACTAAATCGTGTAGGAGACACAAGGGTTTTCAGCGGGACGGAAAACCTGATGGAGGACATGCCGCGCCTGGTGGACCCGGACAGCCCGTTCTTTGAGGCGTTTAAGGNNACCGCGTGAATATTCTCATGATCGGCGTCAATAAAGGAATGACCGACACCCTCATGCTCGGCAGTTACGATCTGGACGCCCAGCATGTCGACATCATCTCTGTTCCAAGGGATACATATTATCCGAGAAAAGACGCCCACAGCCCGGCGGAAATGAAGATCAATTCCATCTATAACGTCAAAAAAGCCGTGGGCACCGCTGAAGCGGTCAGCGACACCCTCATGGGCATGCCCATCAATTATTATGTCGTCATCGATTACGATATGGTGAGGAAGGTCGTGGAGTCCATGGGCGGAGTTCCCATGAACATCACGTTCCACATGCACTATAACGATCCCTATGACAAGCCTCCGCTGAAGATCGATATTCCCGAAGGGTATCAGGTGCTGGACGGCGATACGGCGGTGAAATTCCTGAGGTTCCGTAAGGGTTCCCCGGGCTATCCGGGCTATCCCGAAGGCGATATCGGCAGGATCAAAGCCCAGCAGGAATTCGTGAAATCAGCGTTCCGTCAGGCTCTCGGCATCAGCCTTCCGAAGGTGGTAAAGACCGCCTTGACCAACGTGGATTCCGACCTGCCCCTGGGCATGGCGGCAAAGCTTGCCGCAAAAGGAGTCGGCTTGGACGGAGAAGATCTGCAGACCGTCACGATTCCGGGAAAAGCGGGAACGAAGAACAACCTGTCCTACTGGTTTCCCGACG
The DNA here is from genome assembly GCA_002482405.1 of Firmicutes bacterium UBA7709. The sequence goes on from DLFX01000154.1 coordinate 2,626, forward strand.
AAGCGGGCATTGAAGAACTGCTGACGCAGATATACAATCTCAACCCGGACGAATCGGACACAGAAGACACAAAATGAGCAGCCGTCAAGCCTATCAAGGCTTTTCGGCAAAAAATGTAATGAAAAATTAATATAGGGAATGCGAATTCCCTATTTATTTTCTTTTTGAAAAAGTATAAAATAAAATAATTCAAATCAGAATAACAGGGGATAAAAGAGAGGAAATTGGAGTAATAATGGGAACAGAGATAAAAAACGGAAACACTAAGGTTAAAAAAGATCCGCTGCAGTATTTTCTGAGAACTTTTCTCATCGCTTTTATTGTTTTTGTCATCTTATGCACTCCCGGCCTGGCGATTTTCGGGAAGGTAGCGGACGCGAAATTATTTTCGCCTTCGGATGAGGGCGGCGGCGTCGCACTGGCCGAGCAGCTTCCTTCCATCGTGGACGAGGACAGCCCGTTCTTCAGTGCTTTTAAGGATAAAAACAGAGTGAACATCCTGCTGTTGGGCGTTAACACCAACCTGACCGACACAATCATGGTAGCCAGCTTTGACATGGACGCGAAGCATGTGGATCTGATCTCCGTACCGAGAGATACCTATTATCACCGTCAAGGCTATAATTCCGATGCTGAGAATAAAATCAACGCGGCGTACAAGGGAAATCCCGTAAATACGGCGAAGGCCGTAAGCGAGGTCCTTTTGGGCATGCCCATCAACTACTACGCGGTGGTTGATTACAAAGGCGTGGAAAAGATCGTGGACACTATGGGGGGAGTACCTATGACCATAAAAAAAGGCGGAATGCATTACAAAGACCCCTATGACAAACCGCCGCTGGTGATCAACATTCCGGAAGGACCCCAGGTCNNGAAGGGCCCCAGGTTCTGGATGGAAAGCACGCCGTGCAGTTTCTCCGTTACCGCCATGGATATTTGGAGGGGGATATCGGCAGGGTCAAGGCTCAGCAGGAATTTATGAAATCTGCGTTCAGGCAGTGTCTGAGCTTCAAGCTTCCGGTCATCGCAAAGACAGTGTTTGACAACGTGGAATCGGACATCACGATAGGCGTGGTCACCTCTCTGGCGAAGAGCGCCATGGGNNAACCTATATGCTTCCCTGTACGCTTCCGACTGCGGCGCCGTGGTATGTGATGCCGGATGCGGAAGGAATCGCGGAAATGATCAATAAGATCTACGACATCGAGCCCAAGAGCACTTCAGAGGGCGCTGTCGATGGAGAGACAAACAACTAAGCAAAGGACCAGTCAGATAACGAAACAAACGGCTAAAAACAGTAACTTCTACTTTAAACCTTTCTATCGTTTCTAAAGGCGGTGTAAACAAAACGCCGCCTCCAATACTTTTTTCAAGTGAACGTATCGTTTCAGATGTTATTCGTGATTTCTGAATTATCCAAATCAGGAGGTACTATGGATATCGAAATATTGAACAGCAAAAAGCTTTCAGAATTGCGGGAGATCGCAAAGACTTTTCAGATTAAAAATTATGAAAAGATGAGAAAGGCGGAGCTGATACAGGCTATTGCGCAGCCAGGGGGAGCCAGGCAGACGCCTCCTGTTGAACAGAGCGCCGCGCCGGAAGGAAAAGAAAGCGTTTCCGCCTCAGAGGCGGCTGCCGACGCTTCTGCAAAGCAAAAGGCGGCCACGAGGAGAAAACCGGGACGTCCTCCGAAAAAAGAGCCGGCGCCTGTTGCGGATTCTGCATCCGTCCCTGCTCCTGTAGATTCTTCATCTGCCGCTATCTCTTCTTCCTCTCCTGCAGCTCCCACCGGTATTGTTTCTGCTTCCGCTCCGACGGCTCCTTCTGCCGCCGACGCTGTTCCTGTTGTTCCCGTCGCTGTTCCTGCTGCCTCTGCCGAGGCTCCCGCCGCGGCTGTAGCGGAAAACCAGGGTCGAAAGACGCCTGAAGGACCGCGGGAAGACAGGCCTGAGGTAGAGGGAATTCTGGAAATTGCGGAAGGAGGATTTGGATTCCTGCGATTTCATAATTTTCTCACCAGCGATAAGGATATTTACGTTTCACCGTCTCAAATCAGGCGATTCAACCTGAAAACCGGAGACAAGATCAAGGGGATCACAAGACGGCCAAACGAAGGGGAAAAATTCGGGGCGCTGCTGTATGTCAATACGGTGAACGGAGACGAGCCGGGAGTCGCCATCAGAAGGCCGGATTTTGACACGCTGACCCCGATTTTTCCAAACGAGAGGATTTCCCTGGAAAACGGAGCAACGGAGCTTTCCATGAGGCTGATCGATCTTGTCGCCCCCATCGGAAAGGGGCAGAGAGGGCTTATCGTCGCGCCTCCGAAGGCCGGTAAAACGGTGCTTTTAAAGAAAGTTGCAAACAGCATAGAGAAAGTATCTCCTGATGTGGAGTTGATCGTTCTGCTGGTCGATGAGCGCCCTGAAGAAGTGACCGACATGCAGCGGTCCATTTCAGGAGAAGTCATCTACTCCACGTTTGATGAAATGCCGCAAAACCACGTTAAGGTGGCCGAAATGGTTCTTGCGAGAGCTCAGCGTCTCGTGGAGCACGGAAAGGACGTGGTGATCCTTCTCGACAGCATCACCAGACTTGCAAGAGCATATAACCTGGTAATTCCGCCTACGGGCAGGACCCTGTCGGGAGG
>DLFX01000211.1 GCA_002482405.1 Firmicutes bacterium UBA7709
GGTATCCCTTTACCAGCATGCTGGTAAAGGGATACCGCAACACATTCCCCACATCTGCCAGAACTCCTACTCCCATAAAAATTATGCAGGCGATCAAGCCGTTGCTGAAGGTTAATGTGTAGACAGGCTGAAGAAAATCGATCTGTAAAATGGACATCAGCCCGTCGGTATCGGAAGTAAGAGGCTCTACAAACAGCGTACCCGTCTTTACAGCCGTCAGGAACAGAACGCCCGCGTTGACAGCCGACATGCCGAAGCCCATGGGGATCATGATCAGGGGTTCAAGTGTGCCCTTTTTTCCAAGATAGACCAAAAGGATGCCCGTCAGGATCAGAATGATTCTGGCAATCGCAATCTTAGGTTCCTGGGCAAACAGAGTGCCGATTCCCTGAAATAAATTGGATAAATTCATATTGATTCCTCACTTTCGCCTTTTGCTTTTATTTTTCCTGGGCATCCGCCTGGGCAGCGGCGTCTTTTTCCGGAGACAAGCGTCGGACCACAATCATCATTCCCTTGATCAGGGCTGCGATCAGGATCGAAATTGTAAATCCGGTAAGATATATTTCCAGTGCGATTTGTACTGATTCCGGCATGGTTCTATCCCCTTTCCGATGTTCATATCAAAACTACTTCAATTCTTTTCTTATACTGACGATAAAGATGACTGCGAGCACAGCGGCCAGCCCGAAGGCGAGCAGCAAATTCACAGGCGAAAATTCTATCATTTTACTCCTCCTGAAATGAAATGGCGGCTGCTATTTTATCTTTTTGAGCTCCTCTGTCAGCAGGGGAACGATTTCGAAAAGATCTCCCACGATCCCGTAATCCGCCAGATTGAAAATATTCGCTTCCGGGTCCTTGTTGATGGCAACGATGACCTTTGACGATCCCATTCCGGCGAGATGCTGAATAGCCCCCGAGATACCGCAGGCGATATAAAGGGTGGGGGATACGGTTTTTCCCGTCTGTCCGACCTGGAACTTCTGCTCGATCCAGCCCGCGTCGACGGCCGCCCGGGAAGCGCCCACGGCTGCTCCGATCGCATCGGCGCATGCCTCCAGAACACAGTAATTTTCAGGGCCTTTCATTCCGCGTCCGCCGGAGATTATAATGTCCGCCTCGATGAGCTCGGGGCGTTGAGAAGCCGTTATTGCAATCTCCTTCACGATTGCCCGAAGATCGCCCGGATCGATTTCCGCCGTTTCATTCACTATCTCTGCCTGGCGCGCCGGATCAGGCGCTGCGACGGGGAAGGTGTTGGGGCGTATTGTCGCCAGAATCGGCCTCGCCTCTGCAACAACCTGCGCAATTGCTTTTCCTCCATAGATTGGTCGCCGGAAGGTCAGGAAATTCTCCTCATCGAAATCCATGCCGGTGCAGTCGGAAGCCATGCCCACGCCGATGCGCTGTGCAAGGCGGGGAGCGAGATCTTTTCCCATCGCCGTGTTCCCAAGAAGAACGGCCTGGGGCTCTTCCTTCCTGATCAGCCTGCTCAGAGCGGAGGTATAGGAGCCCGTGGTATAGACGTCTAACCGTTCATCATCCACCAGGATGACTTTATCCGCACCGTACTCCGACGCCTGGGAGGCGAGCTCCGCCACGCCTTTGCCGGGAATCACCGCAACGAGGGGTTCCCCTGTCTTATTGGCGATGATCCTGCCCTGGCTGAGGAGTTCCAGCGAAACCTTGCGAACCTCAGATTTATTCTGTTCGATTATGATCCAGATTCCTTTTGCCATATGTATTCCTCCTCTCTATATGACCTTGGCCTCTTCCCGCAGAAGGCGCGCCAGCTCCTTTGCGGCCTCCGCCGCCTCACCGGCGATCCTGGCTCCGCCCTTGCGGGGGCTCGGTAAACTATATTTTGTAACGCTTATCTTTCGCGGCAGATCTTCGGCGCTCAGTCCCAGATCAGCCAGCGTCATTATCTTTATCTCCTTCTTCTTGGCTTTCATAATCCCCATCATGCTGGGATACCGGGGAATGTTGAGCCCCTTTTGCGCTGTGAAAAGCGCGGGAAGGCTCACCTCGATCAATTCCGTTCCGCCGTCTATTTCACGGACCGCCGAGGCTTTGCCCTCTTCGACCTCCAGCTTCAGGATGCTGCTGACGGACGGAATGTTCAGCGCGTCCGCCAGGCGTACCGCCACCTGGGCGGAGCCGTCGTCTACGGCGATGCGCCCCGCAAGGATCACATCATAGGGGAGCTGGGAGACAGCCTTTGCCAGAACCTCCGTGCAAACCCATTCATCCGGGCTTTCCAGCGAAGGATCGCAGATGAGCACGGCTTCATCACAGCCCATAGCCAAAGCGGTCCTCAGCGATTCCTGAGCTCTTTCCCCTCCCAGACTCACCAGCGTCACCTGACCGCCGAACTTTTCTCTGAGCTTCAGCGCTTCTTCGACGGCGAATTCGTCATAGGGGTTTATGACCAGATTTACTCCGGTGCCGTCGATCTTACCGCTGCCGTCCAGCACGATTTTAGCTTCCGTATCAAATGTCTGTTTGAGACAAGCGACAATGTTCATTTTTCTTCCTCCTCACTGCTCTGTTCCGTCAATCCTTCAAAATGTGACTCGCGATGACCATGCGCTGGATCTCGCTGGTTCCTTCATAAATCTCGGTGATCTTTGCGTCGCGCATCAGCCGTTCCACCGGGTAATCCCGCGTATAACCGTATCCGCCCAGGACCTGAACCGCCTGGGTTGCGACTCTGTTGGCCGTCTCGGCGGCATATACCTTCGCCATGGCGGCATATTTGGATACGGGCTTATGTTCCGTAGCCATGTGGCACGCCTGATAGACGAGGAGCCTTGCGGCTTCAATCTGCAGCGCCATATCCGCCAGCTTGAACTGGATCACTTCAAACTCGGAAAGAGTCTTTCCAAACTGGGATCTCTCCTTTGAATATTTTAAAGCCTGATCATAGGCGCCCTGAGCGATTCCCAACGCCTGGGCGGCAATGCCGATCCTTCCGTAATCAAGGGTGACCATTGCGATTTTAAACCCCTGTCCTTCTTCCCCCAGCAGATTTTCCGCAGGGATGCGAACGTTCTCAAAAACCAGTTCATAGGTGGCGGAGGAGCGGATGCCCATCTTCTTTTCCTTTTTCCCGAAGGTGAATCCCGGAGTCCCCTTTTCAAGGATAAACGCCGCAATGCCCCTGGTGCCTCTGTTTTTATCCATCTGGGCCGTGATGACGTAGGTGTCGGCATAGTAGCCGTTGGTGATGAAAATCTTCGATCCGTTGATGACGTAGTCATTCCCGTCGCGGACTGCCGTGGTGCGGGTCCCTGAAGCGTCGGAGCCTGCCATGGGTTCCGTCAGTCCGAAAGCACCCAGCTTCTCTCCGGTAGTCAAAGGGGCCAGATATTTCTGCTTCTGCTCTTCCGTGCCGAAGAGATAGATCGGATTGGCGCACAGACTGGAGTGGGCGGAAATCGTGACCCCTAAGGACGGATCTATCCGGGATAGTTCCTCAACTACAATGGCGTAGGAGATATAATCGGCTCCGACGCCGCAATATTCTTCCGGAAAGGTCACTCCGGCAAGTCCGAGCTCCCCGCATTTTTGCCACAGCTCCATCGGAAACTCTTCCTTCTCGTCGCGCTCTTCGACCCCTGGCGCGCATTCCTGTTCGGCAAAATCGCGAACCATTTTG
>DLFX01000203.1:0-2854 GCA_002482405.1 Firmicutes bacterium UBA7709
CGGCGCGATACTGCTGCTCAATGAAAAGATGAACAATTTGTCTGAAGAATAGGCGGGAGGATAAATCTGATGGAAAAGATGAAAGCACTCGTTTTGGAAGCTCCAAAAACGTTTTCTATACAGGAGGTAAATATTCCGGAACCAAAGGCCGGAGAGGTCCTGGTACGGATAGAATCCGTTGCGATATGCGGTTCGGATCCCAAAACAATCAACGGTGACTATGTGAATATCGGCTAGCCGGCGTATTTCCCTTTCACGCCGGGGCATGAATTCGCCGCGACAGTGGTGAAGGCCGGAGAGGGCGTCACGGGCCTGAAGCCCGGAGACCGCGTCGGCGGAGAAGCGCATTGCGGCTGCGGCGTCTGCGAAAACTGCAAGAAGGGGCAATATAATCTCTGTCTAAACTACGGCAACCCGGCGGCGGGACACAGGCACTATGGCTATACGGTACCCGGTGCTTATGCGCAATACAACGTCTATAATACAAAAGCGCTGGAGCTCCTTCCCGACAACGTCAGCTTTANNGGCGGGCACGGCTCTGCAGGTGATAAGGCTTACGGGAATCGTACCCGGCGGCTATACTGTCGTAATCGGTCCGGGCCCTGTGGGAATCATCGTCATGCAGATGGCGCGGGCAATGGGCAGCAAGGCGATCATGATCGGACGCGGCGGCCGGCTGGAGCTGGCCGGCAAGCTCGGGGCGGACTATCTGATCGACTATGAGAAATCCTCCGACCCTGTGAAGGAAGTCTTTGAAATTACCGGCGGTATGGGGGCGGATCGATCCTTTGAGTGCGCGGGTTCGGACCAGGCCATGGCACAGTGCGTCTATGTGCTGCGGAAAGGCGGAAAGACGGGATTTGTTTCGATTCCGGCGGTTGAAATGCACCCGCTTCCAACGAAAACGATGGTTATGAACCAGATCGCAGTGATCGGCTCGCGCGCCAACCCGAACTGTTCCAAGGAAGTCCTCTCGCTCATTTCCAGCGGGAAGATCAATGTGAAGGACATGATCACCCACACCTTTGGGCTGGATGATTTTGGAACGGCTCTGGAAACCTTCGTGAAGCGGATTGATGGCGCAATGAAGGTTGTGATCCATCCAAATGCCTGATGAAAGCCGTAGAATAAGGTTTTTGACAGCCTTCTATATACTGGAGGTCGTCTATTCAATATCGCAGACCATGCTCGGGCCGATGATCCCGCAGATTCAGAACGCATATGGGATATCCGCCGCGGATACGGGAATGCTGACTCTTTTTCAGGGATTGGGCGGTATCGCCGCAGGGGTCGTTACGTTCTTCCTATCGGACAGGTACAACAAAATCGGGTTGATGAATCTTGTATTTCTGCTGTACACGGCAATGCTCTTTGTTGCCCATGCCGCGCCCCCTTATACGATACTCCTCTGCGCCTTTTTCATCGTCGGGCTCGGCACGAAAAGCTTTGACGCATTGGTCAACGCGAATGTCTCGGAAATCTGCAATCCGGCGCGGCGGGGAATGTTCCTCAGCATTTTGCATGCCTGCTTTGGGGTGGGCGCTCTCGTGGCACCGCTCATAGTCAGCGTATTGCTGAATCGCGCGTCTTCGATCGGAGAGACGTTTATGACGATTTTTTTCCTGGCTTTCGGAGCCTGGGCAGTCTGCATGGCAATTCAAAGAAGCGGTCTGCGGCTGCGGAACGAGGGAGGCGCAACGGCCGCTTCCCCGGAAAAAAGTCTGAGACAGCTGATCGTGAGCAAAGTGGTAATCCTTGTTGCGTTTTTGGGATTTCTCTTTGTCGGCTATGCGATGGCTGTGTCAATGTGGCTGCCGTCGTTTATGATGCTCGAGCATGGCCTGTCCAAGGTGAACGCCGCGATCATCGTTTCGCTTTTATGGTGCGGCGTGATTATCGGGCGGATCTTTTTCTCATGGCTGTCTGTAAAGTATCCGGTCCGGCCGATATTGCTTGCCGGGAACGCGGCCGGCGCGGCAATATTGTTTGCGGCTTTCGCAGTTGATATTCCACATGTCTACGGTATCGCCTACCTGGCGGCGGGCTTCTGCATGAGCGCGACGATGCCCCTCGCCTATGCCTTCGCAGGGAAGCTCTTTCCCGGCAATATGGGCGGCGTTTCATCCATGATCGTCCTGATGTCGTGCGTGGGCCAGGCGCTGCTGCCGTTCCTGTGCGGACACCTGATCGAAGCGGTAGGATATCATCTTGCGATATGTTTCATGAACATTGCTCCGGTTTTAACAGTGATCACAGTTTTTCTTCTGCCGAAGGAAGGCAAAGACAACTGCAATTACAGCGAAATATAACAATTATAACAAATAGAACAAGCGAAGTGTAAATGTAAAGAGATAAAGGAGGCGGGTACAATGACAAAATGGGAGATTCCTGCAACTGGCGGCCATATGGAGAAAGCGGACGGGATATACTACCAAAACATGACGAATAAAGACGTCAAAGAACGGCTGAAAAAGAACGATGTTATCCTGATACCGGTGGGTTCGACGGAAAACCACGGACCCAATGCGCCTTACGGCGAGGATACATATTTGGATACAAGGCTATGCGAGCAGGTTGCTCTTGCGACGGGCTGTACTGTGGCGCAGCCGATCTGGTACGGCTCACATCCCTATCATCATCTCGGCANNGTTCTGGCGGATTACCTCTGCTATGTGTTCGCGGGATTTTGGAATACCGGCTTTCGCAAGATGATCGTTGTAAACGGACACGGTCAGGATTATGTGATCCCCCTTGCGATTCACAAGTTCGGGAAGAAGTTTCAGGTGCCGGGCATCGTGCTCTACCTTCATTTCTGGAACGCGGCAAAGGATCCCGTAACGGGGTTGACAAATCT
>DLFX01000203.1:2859-7704 GCA_002482405.1 Firmicutes bacterium UBA7709
TCAGGGCGGCGTTTATGATAAGCCCTTCATACATGCGGACGAGGTGGAACAGTCATACTCCCTGGCGTTATTTCCCGAGCTGTGCAAGCAGGAAAACGCCGTCGCAACCACGCCGTCGCCCATGCTTCCTCCGGGCCATATCAATAACAGCGCGGAGAACGGCGTCGGTCCGATTAAGTGGTATAACGCCTACGGCAGCGTGGGAATGGAATGCATATGCACGCCGGAAGGCGTGATCGGCGATCCCACGGGCGCTTCTGCGGAGAAGGCAAAGGCCGGAGTCGAGAATATCCTGAACTATCTTGAGAAGCTCGTAAACGACATCCTTGAAAAATATCCGGCAGGAGAACTGCCTCCCATCGACAAGGTGACGCAGCGCCGCCGCAAGGACATCGAAGACGTTATTAAAGGCCCGGAAAACGGCGGCAGGCATATCTATACGTTAGGGTACTAAAAGGAAGCTATGAACAAGAGAAAATTTGCAGTTTCCTCTGCGGATGACGCGCCGGCAACGGCGCCGATACTGCTCAGAGGAACGATAGAGGACAATTTAAAGACGGCGGCGCGCCTGGGCTACAGCGGCATTGAAGTACATATGCGGGAGGATGAGGCGGTGGATTTTGAGAAGATAAACCGCGCCGCTCAGGAAACCGGAGCCCGCGTTGCCATGGTAGTGACGGGCAGGCTTGGTACGGAAGGCGGATGCAGCCTTGTGGCGGACGAACCCTACATTATCAGGGCGGCTCTTGACGGAATGCGCCAGTACATCGATATCGCCGAAAAACTCGGAGCCGGAATTGTCGTGGGCTGGGTCAAAGGAAATGTGCCGAAAGGGGGCAGCCGTGAAAAGTATCTCGGCAGATTGGCGAAAAACCTCGGGATTCTCGCGGCATACGGCGCTGACCGCGGCGTGCCGCTGAACCTCGAAGTCATCAACCGCTATGAGACCAATATATTCAATAGCGCGGAAGAGACGCTGTTCTTTCTCGAAGAATACGCTCTAAGCAACTGTTTTGTGCACTTGGATACGTTCCATATGAGCATTGAGGAGACGGACGCACAGGCTGCGATCAGAAAGTGCAAAGGGCGGATCGGCTATTTTCACCTTGCGGACAATACCCGCAGATATCCGGGAAGCGGATGTTTGGACTTCAAGGGCATTCTGAACGCCCTTGACGAAGCCGGCTATGATGGATATCTGTCCATTGAGTGCCTGCCCGAGCCAAGCGGGATCGGGGCCGCCGAAAGAGCGATCGATTTCCTGAAAAAACTATAGCAGGACCGGTACCCCGGCTATCGAATCCGGTAATGGAATAAACGAAAAGTGGAGGTCTAATCTGATGGACGATAAAAAGAAGGAATTCTTACATGAAAAAGCGCGCGAAGTACGAAAATTATTGATTCAAACCATAGGAGAATTTGGCCAGGGACATGTGGGCGGCTGCCTGTCAATCGTAGAAGCCCTGACTGTCTTATACTATGATCAGATGAATATCGATCCGCGGCAGCCGAAAATGGAGGGAAGAGACCGTCTGGTCCTTTCAAAGGGCCACGCAGGCCCCGCCTTATATTGCGTGCTGGCCTTGAAAGGTTTTTTCCCTGTCGATTGGCTGAAAACTTTGAACAGACCCCATACAGATATTCCCAGTCATTGTGATATGAATAAGACTCCGGGAGTCGATATGACGGCCGGCTCTCTCGGCCAGGGGATATCGTANNTTGCAAAGGCGGCAAAGATAAAGGGAAGCAAGGAATATACATATGTGATAATAGGCGACGGCGAAAGCCAGGAAGGTTCCGTATGGGAGGCTTCCATGGCGGCTGCCCATTATAAACTGGATCATTTCATAGCTTTCCTGGATTACAATAAGCTGCAGATAGACGGTACGGTAGAAGAAGTCATGGGCCCCTTCAATCCTGAAGCGAAATGGCAGTCCTTCGGGTTTAACACGCTTCGGATTGACGGGCATGACGTGAAAGCGATCGGTGAGGCAATCGCCGCCGCGAAACAGGAAGAGAACGGGAAGCCCTCTATGATCATAATGGATACGGTGAAGGGCAAGGGTATTTCTTTCGTGGAAGCCGCAGGCGCGGGAAATCACAGCATGCCGATTTCCAAGGAGCAGGTAGAGCTGGCCATTGCAGAATTAAGCGAGGGGAGATAAGATGACGGTTGAATTGAGAAAAGTGCTATACCAAAGCATTTTGGAAGAGATGAGAGCGAACGATAAAATTGTTTCTGTCGGAGCTGATCTGGACAAAGCGGACGGTCTGCTTTCATTAAGAGAAGAATTTCCCGAAAGGGCTTTTGACGCGGGAATCGCCGAGCAGAACATGGCGGGGATTGCGGCGGGAATGGCTTCCCAGGGCATGATTCCGATCATCAATACTTTTGCGGCTTTTGCAACGAGGCGAATCTGCGATCAGGTGGCCGTCTCGGTTTGCTATGCCAACAGCAATGTCAAGATCATCGGCACTGACCCGGGGATTGCGGCGGAATTGAACGGAGGCACCCACATGACCTTCGAGGATATCGGCGTCGTCAGGAGCATTCCCAACATAACCGTTCTTGAACCGGCGGACGCGGTGGAACTCCGGCAGATGGTTCCGGCGATGCTCCGGCATATAGGGCCGGTCTACATGCGTCTTTACCGGAAGACCTTACCCGAAGTGCACAGAGAAGACTATCAGTATCAGATGGGAAAAGCTGATGTGCTGAAAGAGGGAAAAGATGTGAGCATATTCTGCTCCGGGATCATGGTGCACGAGGCGGTGGAAGCGGCGGCAGAGCTTGAGGCGAAGGGGGTCAGCACGGAGATCATCAATATTCACACCATCAAACCGCTGGATAAAGAAGCGGTTATAAAATCCGTCCAAAAGACAGGCGCGGCGGTTACGGCGGAAAACCACAATATACTTGGAGGTATGCGATCCGCGGTCGCCGAGGCTATCACCGAAAGCTGCCCCGTAAAAATATATCCGGTCGGTGTGAAGGATGTAAAGGGCGAGGTCGGGAAATTGCCGTATTTAAGAGAACGGTTCGGCCTGACTGCCGAGGCGATTATCCTTGCGGCGGAAAGAGCGCTGAAAGAAAAATAGCCTCGGGAAAGATGGGCCGCATATTAAAAATAGAAAGCTATCTTATCGTACTTTAAAAGGTCTCTGAACTCCTCCTCAATTCAGCAATGAGTGCGATAGTTTTGTTAAGGTAAAAGGGTTGCCGGTTTGATCCTTTCCGGCAGCTCTTTTACCGCTGTATAGAACAGAGGTGTATCTTGGACAGGGAATTGTTTATGAATTATTGTAACCGCAGTGGCTTCGAAGTGGCGGAGACCTCCTGCCGCGTCTTGTCCGGAGCGGTCTTTGCAATTGCAAAAAAGGGCGGAGAGAAACTGCTTCTGACCGCAGGCGGATTCAAAGATGATTTTAGCGGGAAGCAGGTGCGGACTGGAGATATAACCGCTTTGGCCTGCCCGCTGTCGGGAGAAAATGCCGCCGTGCTGCGGAAATATTTCCCCTTTACCGCGCCGGTAAGCCTGAAGGGAAAGAAAAAGTCTATCGGCTTGGGGGACCGGCTGGGCATTGCCACCGGCGCGCATATCAAAGCGATTCAGGGAACCGGATTTTTTCCCGTTCTTGCGCAGCAGTCCAAGCGTGAGCTGATGCTGACCGGCCGCACGAACCGCGCTATGAAGGACGATGTGGCCTGGCAGGTATTTGAAGCGGGCTATGAGGGCGGCTATGCCGCCGACGGCGATCATTTGAAGACGCTGGAAGAGGTTAAGGCTGCCGTGGCGGACGGAGACACCATGATCACTCTGGACTGTTCCGAGCATATCTGCAATCGCGCCTCAGCCATGAGCGGAGAAGAAGTGCTGGCCGCTTACAGGGCGGAAAAAATCCCTGAGTCTGCCGAAAGGCTGAGTTGCCTGTATCTCAACAAAAAATTTAAAGCCGGTGATTTTGAAATTTCTTTTTCCGAAACGGAATTAGCCAGAATTTGCTTGATTTACGGAGATGCACTGGCATTTATCGAAGAGGTTTTCAGAGAGGTGATCGCCCCCTGCGGCCGACATATCTCTCTGGAGGTTTCCATCGATGAAACAGAGACTGAAACCACCCCCAGCGCCCACTATTTTGTCTCCTCCGAGCTTTTGAGAAACGGCGTGATATTTGAGAGCCTGGCTCCCCGATTCTGCGGCGACTTTCAAAAAGGTATCGACTATATAGGAGATAAGGAGAGGTTTAAAGCTGAATTTGCCGTGCACGCCCAGATCGCCGCGCACTTTGGATATCGCATCAGCGTTCATTCCGGCAGCGATAAATTCAGCGTGTTTCCATATATCGGCGAGCTGAGCGGCGGTGAGTTTCATTTGAAAACATCCGGGACAAGCTGGGTGGAGGCGGTCCGCGTGATCGCCATGTGCGATCCGGCTTTATTCCGCCGAATGGTTAAGTTTTCCTGCACCAAATATGAAGAAGCAAAAAAGTTCTACTATGTTTCCGGAATGGCAGACAGGATTCCTTCCGTCGACTCCATTCCGGACGGGGAGCTGCCTTGCCTCGTCAGTGAAACGGATGCCCGCCAGGTTATGCATATCACCTACGGCGCCCTTCTGCAGGAGAGGGATACGAATGGAAATTACACATTCAGGGATGATATTTACAGAGTCCTGGAGGATAACCGGCAGTGTCTGGAGAACATTTTAGCCGCGCATATCCGTAAACATATCGACTGTCTCGAAAATCGAAAAGGAGATGAATAAAATGGATAAATTATTTGAAATGACACAGAAGTTTCCCATGACAAGGTACTGGAACGATTCCTGTTCCATCGGGGAGCTC
>DLFX01000039.1:0-206 GCA_002482405.1 Firmicutes bacterium UBA7709
CTTCGGCGTCTTTAAACAGAGTCTGAAGGACAAGAAGTCGGAACTGACAAGGGGATTTGACGAAGAATTTTATGCGCCTCATTCGCGGCACACCCAGATCAAGAGGGAGGATGCTCTCAAGGTCAAGGATCTGAAAATATTGGCCGAATCAGAAACGACAGGCCCTCATATACTTGCAACGAAGGATAAAAGGATGATCTTTGTCC
>DLFX01000039.1:227-7850 GCA_002482405.1 Firmicutes bacterium UBA7709
AGGGTCTGGAAATCGACGTGCCAAAGAATTATTTCAAGAATGATGATCCGGCAAAGGGCATCGTCGTCAAATGGAGCGGACACGGAAACCTGTTCTTTGCCAACTGGCTCAATTATATCTATCAGGAAACTCCGTATGACTTAAACAAGCTGGAAGAAGTGATCAAAAAATCAGATAAGTAATCGGAAAGNNTGTATCTATCAGGAAATCCCGTATCAGGACCAGATCGTGCTGAAGGGCAAGGAAGTATTGAGGCTTTTGGATGAGAAAAAGATATCCTATGAAAAATATCTCGGCATCGAGGGAAGCCCGAAACGTACAGCATACCGCAACAAAATGGAATATACTTTTGGAGATGAGATAAAGAACGGTGAAATGACCCTTGGAATGCATAAAAAGGGTCGTTTTATGTCCATTGTCACAGTGGATGAATGCCAGCTCGTGGATCCGGATTTCAACGAGATCCTGAAAGCGACGCTGAATTTCTGCAGGGAGAGGGGATATGACTACTATCACAAGAAATCCCATCTCGGTCTGATGCGGAACCTGATCGTCAGGAAGGGAGAGCATACGGGGGAGCTTCTGGTAAACGCGGTGACTTCCTCCCAGAGGNNGCCGCTATGGTGCGGGCGCTGCCGCTGAAAAACGAAATCGTCGGCGTCCTGCATACCGTCAATGACAAGGTTGCGGACTTTGTCTATTGCGAAAAGCTGGATATCCTCTGGGGAAGGGATTATTACATGGAAGAGATCCTGACGCTGAAATTTAAGGTCAGCGCGTTTTCCTTCTTCCAGACCAATATCATGGCGGTTGAAAAGCTCTATACCGAAGCCCTCTCCCTGATAAAGGATCTGGATGGAAAGACGGTCTTCGATCTGTATTGCGGAACGGGTACGATCACACAGATTCTGGCCCTTAGAGCAAAGAAAGCCATCGGAGTGGAGATCGTGGAAGAAGCGGTGGAATCGGCGAGAGAAAACGCGAAGCTGAACGGACTGGAAAACTGCGAGTTTATCGCCGGAGACGTTCTCGAGGTGCTGGACCGCCTGGATGATAAGCCCGACGTCATCGTCCTGGATCCGCCCAGAGTAGGGGTTCATCCGAAGGCTTTGGAAAAAATACTTAACTATGGTGTCAATCAAATTGTTTACGTCTCCTGTAACCCGGCCAGCCTGGCTGAAAACCTGTATTTCATGCAGTATCACGGCTACCAGGTGAAGAGCGTAAAGGCGTTTGATAATTTCCCCAATACGAAGCATATCGAGAGCGTGGTTCTGCTGGAAAAAAGCGATAGTAGGCGATAGCATAAGTAAGAAAAGACTATAACCTAATAACTGAATATGGAAGATTAGAATTTGACGTGAGAGGGATGCTCTCATGTCTTTTCTTTTTAGTGGAATGTAAATGATTGTATAAATAGGCGTTCTTGCTGGAATATTATTAATATTTGGAGGTGAAGAACTTGGATTTAATAGGTACGGATATCATGAGGAAAGAAGCGTGGGATAAAGTCACAGGAACGGCTAAATATACCGATGATTATGTCATTCCCGGAATTCTTCACGCGAAGCTTGTGACGAGCTCCTGTTCTCATGGAAGAATTGAATCGATTGATATATCAGAGGCATCAAAAATTCCTGGCGTTAAAGCGATTCTTACAGGAGAAAGCTGTGCTGTTTTATGCGGCAGCCTGCTGGAGGACCGTCAGCCCCTTGCCGTTGAAAAGGTGAGATATTTTGGCGAACCCGTCGCTATGGTCGTCGGGGAAACAGAGCGTGAATCCATGGAAGCCGTCAATAAAATCACGGTGAAATATAAGCCTCTAACCGTTGTCAATTTGCCTTCGGAAGCGGTTGCGGAAAAGGCGCCGCTGATCCATGAAAACCTTGTTAAATATAAAAAAGCCGTCGATGATATCTATCCTGAATCCAACACGAATATTGCAAACAGGATCAAAATAAGGAAGGGAGACATGGTGAAAGGCTGGAGCGAATGCGATGCGGTAATAGAGGCCAGTTTTCAATTGCCAAAATCGGACCATATTGCAATGGAAACGAGAAGCGCAAGAGCGGAAATCCACCCTGACGGCCAGGTGATTATCACGACCTCGTCCCAGTCTCCTTTTTCTGTGAAAAAGGAGCTCAGCCAGTACTTCCAGATCGAGGAAGGTAAAATTACCGTCAAAACGCCCTTTGTGGGCGGAGGCTTTGGCGGTAAAGCTCCCGTTATGCTGGAAATCTTAGCCTATCTCGCATCGAAGGCGGTGGGCGGTAAACCTGTAAAGATCGCTAATATGAGAGAGGAGGATATCGTATCTTCTCCATGCAGAATGGGGCTTGATGCAAGGATCAAACTCGGGGCGACGAGAGACGGTTTTTTGAAGGCGGCCGAAATGACTTATTTGGTCGATACCGGCGCTTATACTGATATTGGACCTCTCCTGGCGAAAGCCGTCGCCGTCGACTGCACCGGACCGTATAACATTGAAAACGTATGGTGCGATTCTTTATGTGTATATACCAATCATCCATACTCGACTTCCTTCCGCGGCTTCGGACATGCCTGCTATACATTCTGCATCGAAAGAGCCCTCGACAAGCTCTCCTGCGCTTTGGGCATGGACTCCTTTGATCTGAGAATAAAAAATGCAATCGCACCGGGGAATACGACTCCAACCCAGGTAAAAGCGACTTCAAGTAACACCGGGAACTTATCGGCGTGTCTTGAGCAGCTGAAGAACTCTATAAATTGGCGTGAAGGCGCAAGGATTGATTTGGGAAACGGCATCATCAGAGCGAAGGGGATCAGCAGCTTCTGGAAGACGTCCGATTCACCCACCGACGCCGTATCAGGTGTTCTTCTTACTTTCAATTCAGACGGAAGCATAAACCTGAACAGTGGGGTGGTGGAATACGGCCCGGGCATGAAGACGACCCTGGCGCAAATTTTAGCGGAGAGAATGAAAATGGACATCAACCGAGTCCATGTAAAATTCGAAGTTGATACCCAGNNTGAGCATTGGAAAACAGTAGCCAGCATGACGACCTTTATGGCGGGAAGGGCGACGCTCAGAGCGGCGGAAGATTTGATCGCACAGTTGAAAAGAACCGCGTCCATTGCCTTGAAATGTCCGCCTGAAGATCTTGAGATCGCAAATGAAAGGGTTTATTTTAAACCTGATCCATCATTTTTTGTTGAATTCAAAGATCTCGTCCACGGATATCAATATCCCGGCGGAGAAAGCGTTGAAGGTCAAATTCTTGGGCGGGGAAGCTATATCATGAACAATCTGACGACGTTAAACAGGGAAACCGGCGCAGGGAAAGCAGGCCCGTCATGGGCTGTGGGAGCCCAGGCTGTGGAAGTGGAGCTTGATCTGAAGGACTTTACCTATCGGCTGATCAATGCGGCGACCGTTATCGACGCCGGAAGAGTTCTTAACCCCAAAACCGCCAGAGGGCTTGTGACGGGAGGAATGTGCATGGGACTTGGTCTTGGAAGCAGAGAAGCCTTTGATTACAGCGATGCAGGCAAAGTTCTGAACACAAGCCTGAGGACCTATAAAGTGATTCATATCGGTGAGGAACCGAGGTATACCGTTGATTTTATCGAGACGCCTCAGATAGACGCCCCTTACGGAGCCCGGGGTATCGCGGAACACGGGATTATCGGGATACCTGCGGCCCTTGCCAATGCATTATCAACAGCCGCTCAAACCGAACTGGATCAGCTTCCGGTTACTCCGGAAACGATCTGGAGGACAAAGACGGGAGGTGCGCTATGATACCTTACACTTTTGATTATTACCGTCCCGGCACCATCGAGGAAGCGGTTCATATCTATCAGGAACTGGATGCCGCAGGGAAGAGTCCATTATATTACAGCGGCGGATCTGAAATCATCTCCATGGCCAGAGTAAACAATATTTTGACCAAAGCGGTCATTGACCTGAAAGCGATCCCCGAGTGCATCGTATTGGAAAAACATGGGGGGCTTTTATACATCGGAGCTTCTGAGACTTTATCGGCTATTTCCGAATCAAACCTGTATCCTCTGCTGACGAAAGCCTGCGGACGAATNNCCCCTTTTGTCAAAATCATGCGGGAGGATTGCGGACCATACCATGCAGTGCAGAATCACGATAGGAGGAAATGTCTGCGGAACAATCATATACAAAGAAGCGATCCTGCCTCTTTTCCTGTCCGACTGCAGCGCGGTAGTGGCCGGAAAGGACGGGATTAGAAAAATACCCGTCCATAAACTCTTCGATGAGACGTTAAGGATCAAAAAAGGCGAATTTATCGTACAGTTTATGATAGAGGAAAAATATTTAACTCTGCCGTATTATCATATTAAAAAAACAAAGAATGAAAAAATAGATTACCCTTTGCTGTCCGTTGCCGCTGTCTGCGAGGAAGGGAACATCAGGATCGCCTTTAGCGGATTGTGTGAGTTTCCCTTTAGAAGCGCAAAGATTGAATCGGAGATGAATAACAGCGAAGTCACGCTGGAAGAGCGGGTAAGGAAAGTGATGAATCAGATTCCGGCTCCGGTTTTAAACGACATCTCAGGGTCGGACCGTTACCGGCTCTTCATGCTGAAAAATATATTGATAAATATCGAGAGGGAAATGGAGGGTCAGAGGTGTTTAAGTTAGAGGGAAAGAGCATTATCACACTGGATATAAACGGAGAGAAAAAAGATGTAATGGTCGTTCCTTCCGATATCCTTCTGAACGTTTTAAGAGATCAGCTGGGGCTGACCGGAGCAAAGCCGGGCTGTGAAAACGGAGATTGCGGCTCCTGCACCGTATTGGTCAACGGGTGGCCTGTTAAATCCTGCCTTATGCTGGCTGTTGAGGCCGCAGGTCAGCAGATCACCACGGTTGAAGGGCTGAAAAACGCTCCGATCCAAAAGGCTTTCGTCGAAAATTGGGGATTTCAATGCGGCTATTGCACCTCGGGATTTTTGATGGTTTGCCACGCGCTGTCCAATATCCATCCTGATGCGGATGAATATGTCATGGAGGAGTGGCTGGAATCAAACATATGCAGATGTACCAGCTATGAGGAAATTCGAAATGCTGTCAACACAATATTGGGTCAAAAAAAGGCTGAGGCAAAATGATATGCTCCAGCCCGTTTTTTTCTGCTTTATCATAATTACAACAGATTATGCTTTGACCTTCCGTAAGCGGTTTCGATCAATTTGTCCTTGTTTACGATGGTTCTTTCATAAATTCCCTTGCAAATCAGTCCCATTGCGTCATGGGCCGCTATTTCAAGGAAGACGTTATCGCCTTCAACTTTTGTAACCGTCAGTATAAGCGTAATGGTCTCGCCGATCAAAGTGGGTCTCTCGTGGGTCAGATCGATCTTTTTCCCTACGGTGACATATCCGCTTGGCAGCAGCGGATCCAGCAAGTTGCTGGAGGCCTCGATAATCATAGTGAGCACCGCGGGGGTAGAAACCAGAAACTCCATGATGTCGGCGGCATGGCTTGAGGGCAGCGAGTCCCCATGTCCCGCTTCTTTCTTATAAATCGTTGAAAGCCCGTGTACAATTTTGTGTTCGATCATATTCTCTTCTCCTTTGTTAGATTTCCTATATTATAACGGGAAACTATCGTTTCATCAACATCGCTTTTTCTTAAAGTTTTTTGCCAAATAACCGATAATCTATTATAGTTAGACTTTATTAAGAGAGGTAGAAAAAATGGTAAAGACAGAATTCGGTTCGATTGGGCGCAGGATAACGGCAATATTGGTGGTATCGATCCTGATCAGTACTTTGATAATCAGTGTTTTCAGCTACTATAGCTTTCGGAATCACGCGGCGGGCATCGCGGTCATCGCAGGGATGATTCTCGCTACCTGCATCGTTCTGAGCCTCATATCCAATGTCATCATCAAAAAAACTGTAACTGGTCCATTGCGGAGGATCGCAGAAAAGTCCAATCTGCTTGTACTCGGTGAAACGGATCTGCAGATAGACGAAGGGTATCTCAAGAGAAACGATGAAATCGGCCTGCTCAGCTGCGGCTTTGTGAATATCGCCGAAAATATCAAGGAGCAGGCCGCAGTGGCACAAAGAATTGCGGAAGGCAATTTAACTCTTGAGATTGAACCGAAATCGGAGAAGGATATCCTGAATCTCAGCATGATATCGGTGATCGATATGCTGAAAAACCTGGTGCTGGAAGCGGAGCAGCTCATATCTGCCGCGGTGGAGGGCAATCTGGAAACCAGAGGCGATACGGATAAATTCCAGGGATGTTACCGACAGATCATCGAGGGCTTCAACAACACGCTGGACGCAATGGTAACGCCGTTAAAAGTGGCCTTCCCCTATATCGAAAATATGGCGAACGGAATCCCACAGCCTCTGTTGGAAAATACCTACCGGGGCGAGTATGGCGTCCTGATCGATAATCTGAATGATGTGAAAAATTCTATCTACCGCTTGAGCATGGAATCGGGAAAGCTGAGCAAAGCCCTTGAGGAAGGAGACCTTTCTTACAGGGCCGATACCAGCACGATGAAAGGGAGCTATGCCCGGGTCATCGGAGGAGTAAACACCACGCTGGACGCCGTCATCGGGCCGCTGAATATGGCAGGGGAGTATTTGGAACGGATCGGCAAAGGAGAAATTCCAGAGAGAATCACCGAGGAATATAACGGTGATTTCAATCATATCAAGGACAGTATCAATGCCTGCGTCGACGGTCTTGGAGCGCTCCAGGAGGGCTACGACGTCATGTATAGAATGAGCCTCAACGATTATACCGCAAAGATGGAAGGCTCGTATCCCGGCATTTATGACAAGATCAAAGAATCCGTCAACCTGATCAACTGCAACATGAACCGGGTGGTGGAGGGNNTCGGAGATCTCTCCGACCTTCAAAATATTATCGACGATGGAAAGAGAAGTGAAGATGATACGTTGGTTCCGGCCCTCATCGCCATGATCGAAAACATTAAGTTCCTCGTGGATGAAACCAACATGCTGGCCCAGGCCGCGGTGGAAGGAAATCTGTCCACCAGAGGAGAAGCGAGGAAGGTTAAGGGGCAGTACGCAAAAGTTATCGGAGGCATCAATGAAACCCTCGATGCGATTACCGCTCCAATCGAAGAGGCTTCCTCCGTATTGCAGGAAATGGCCAAGGGAAATCTCCAGGTTACTATGGAGGGCGA
Source organism: Firmicutes bacterium UBA7709 (assembly GCA_002482405.1). The sequence goes on from DLFX01000039.1 coordinate 7,421, forward strand.
ATACCGTGGCGACCATGCGGCGATCAAGGGTGCCATGGATGAAACAATTGAAAACATCAGAAGCTATATCAGTGAAATTTCAAGCGTACTGGCGGAGATCGGATCCGGAAATCTCAATCTGGCTATCACGGCTGAATACAGAGGAGACTTCGTTGAGATCAAGGACTCCCTGAACAGCATTATCGCTTCCCTGAGCGGGGTGATGAGCAATTTCAGCGAGGCTGCGGATCAGGTGGCATCGGGCTCCAGGCAGGTATCCGACGGCAGTCAGGCGCTTTCCCAGGGGTCGACGGAACAGGCCGGCTCCATTCAGCAGTTGACCGCCTCTATCGCGGAAATTGCTTCCCAGACGAAGCAGAATGCCGTTAATGCCAGCCAGGCCAGCGAATTTGCGGACAGCGCGAGGGACCATGCCCAAAAGGGCAACGAC
>DLFX01000235.1 GCA_002482405.1 Firmicutes bacterium UBA7709
CTCCTGGCGGTGGGCATGCCCTTCGCCGGGGTCTCCGCCTGCATCAAAGGCTATTTTTACGCCGTCAGCAAGGTCATACGCCCCATAGGTTCCCAAGCTGTGGAGCTGGGGGTTCAGATTTTGATCATCGTAAAAATCATGGACTACTTTGCCCTTGCGGGGCCGGAATACGCCTGCGCCGCCATCGCGGTGGGAGGCACCATAGCGGAGCTGTTCTCCTGCATGTNNAACGCAAAAAAAATGACGGCGGAATCGCCGAAATATTTTATCAAAAAAGAATCTTAAAAAGACTCCTGTACATATCCTTTCCCATTTCGGCCGGTTCCCTGATCCGCACCTGCCTGAAAACTCTGGAAAACATCATGACCCCCATCGGATTCGAAAAGTATGGGTTTACAAAGAAAGCGGCGCTGGAGGAATACGGAAAAATACACGGCATGGTAATGCCCGTTTTATTGTTCCCGGCCTCCGTGATTCTCGCCTTTTCCTCCCTTCTGGTCCCTGACATATCGGAAGCGAACGCCCTGGGCCAGAAGAAACGCGTTCATTCTTCCGTTGAAAGGGCGCTGCAGCTGACCTTCATTTTATCGATCCTGGTCTCCGGACTGTTTTTTTTCTTTTCGGAAAAACTCAGTTCCACCATCTACGAGGGCGCGGGATGCGGCTTTCTGATGAAAGCCCTCGCCCCGATAATCCCCCTGATCTATGTGGGCGTCATCGCCGACGAGCTTCTCCAGGGGCTGGATCAACAGATCAGCGTTCTGCAGTACAGCGTCGCAGAGGCCGTCACGAGAATCGCCCTGATCTTCTATCTGCTGCCAATAAAAGGAGTCGTAGGACTGGTCATCGTCATATACGCCAGCAACCTTTTCAGCCTGGTACTGAGCCTGCAGCGGCTTTTAAAGGTCACTCAGCTCGGTCTGAAGGTCAGGAACTGGATCGTCAAACCGATCCTGTCCATGGCAGGATCAGGATCGGTTGCGATTCTTTGGATGGACTTTACGGGAGTAAACCGGCTCCCCGATATCATTTACATTGTGACGGGCATGCTGTCTGCCGGCATCCTCTATTTTATCCTCCTGGTCAGGTGCGGCTGCCTCACGGCAGCCGACTTCAAATGGTTCCGGCTCATCCTTAAAGGTTCCGCTTCAAAAAAGCCGTGAGCCGCCTCTTCGCGCTCAGTACTTATCTGATTCGTTCTCACTGACTATAATTTTCGGAGTATCGGAGTCCTTGTTATCGGAGGCGCTGCCGCTCCGCAAAAGTTTGATATCCGGGCTGTTCAGGCTATTATCACCGTTTCGGAGTCTGAATCTGCCCACCATCTCCTTCAGAACCTCGGCCTGTCCCGACAGCTCTTCGCTTGACGCCGCGCTTTCTTCCGCAGTGGCGGCATTATTCTGCACCACCTGGGATACCTGAGTCAGACCCGTGTTGATCTGCGCGATGCCCGTGGCCTGGTCGTTGGATGACCTTGCAATCTCAGAGATGATATCCGCCGTTTTCGCAATGCCGCCCACGATCTCGTTCAGCGCCTTCGCCGTATTGTTGGCGATTTCCGTTCCTCTGGTCGACTTCTTGATGGAGCCTGAAATCAGTTCCGTCGTCTCCTTTGCCGCATCTGCGCTTCTCGCCGCCAGAGTCCTGACCTCTTCGGCCACAACGGCAAAGCCTTTTCCGTGCTGGCCCGCTCTCGCCGCTTCTACCGCCGCATTGAGGGCCAGAATGTTCGTCTGGAATGCGATATCGTCGATTACTTTTATGATCTTTGAAATGTTTCCGGAAGACTCATTGATCTCTTCCATTGCCTCCAGCATTTCAGCCATGTGCTTATTTCCAAGCTGAGCGTTCTCTTTCACGGTCAAAGCGAGCTCATTGGCTTCTCCGGCGTTCACCGCATTTTCCTTGGTCTTCGAGGCTACTTCCGCAACGGACGCAGTCAGTTCCTCGATGGCGCCCGCCTGCTCTGTCGCTCCCTGGGACAGTGTCTGACTGCCGTCTGAAACTTGCTTGGAACCTGAGGATACCTGGTCGGATGACATATTGATCTCTCCCAGGACGGAATTCAGAGATTCAAGGATCCTGTTCAATGAATCTGAAATGCTGATAAAATCGCCTTTGAACTCCGCCACATGGCTGATTGCCAGGTTTCCGCCGGAAATCTGGCCGATCACCTCGGAAATTTCACCGACTACCGAGTTGAGGTCTTTTGCCGTGCCGTTGACCGCCGCGGAGAGTATGCCGAACCCGCCCTTNNTTGACGGAAACGTTCAGATTTCCTTCGGAAATTTGATTCATCACCGCGGTGACTTCCGTGATCGGCCTGGCAACAGTTTCGATCAGCTCATTTATGCCGCCGACAAGCTCTTCCCAGCCTCCGGTAAAGCCGCCGGTATTGGCCCTTACATCCAGCTTGCCCTCCTGGGCCGCATGGACCAGCTTATTCGTTTCGCTCTGCAGCCCGGCCATGATGTCGATGCAGTTGTTTAAATTGTTTTTAATTTTATTGAAATCTCCATAATAAGTATCGGTTATCTTTTCAGGGATATCTCCCTTGCTGATTCGATCGACATATTCGGAGGTCAGGTCGATGGGCTTGGCAAATGCGTCTACCAAATCGTTCATGCCGCCGACCATGTTTCCCCATTCCCCGGAGAATGCTTCCGCATTTCCCCTGATATCCAGCCGGCCCTCCTGGGCTGCGCCAATGAGCTTGCTGGTTTCGGAAAGCAATCCGTTCATGGCGTCGATACAGCCGTTGATGCTGTTTTTGATCTCATTGAAATCACCGTAATATGCATCCGTGATCTTCCCTGGGATATCCCCCTTGCTGATCCGGTCCATATATTGCGCCGTTAAATGGATCGATGTGACAAAAGTGTTCGTGATCTCGTTTACACCGCTCAGCAAAGTGCCCCAATCGCCTGACAATGCTTCGGCGTCTCCCCTTACGTCGAGCCGTCCTTCCCGGGTTGCGCTGATTAGCTTGTCCGTTTCGCTCAAAAGTCCGTTCATTACATTGATCAGCCCGTTGATGCTGTTTTTGATTTCGTTGAAGTCCCCTTTGTACTCTTCCGTTATGACGGACGGGATATCCCCCTTGCTGATCCGGTCCAGATAATTAGAAGTGACGTGAAATGGAACGACAAACGCGTCCGCCAGACCGTTGATGCCCGTCAATAATTCCTTCCAGGCGCCCGAGTAGGACTCCGCGTCGCCCCTGGCGTCCAGTCTTCCGTCCGTAATCTCCTGGATCAAAGTTTCTGTTTCCGCGTTGAGGCGTTTCAGAGTCTCCGTCGTCTTCTTCAGAGCAGGCGTTATTTCATCCTCGTCGTCGGTCAAAGCGATATCGATATCGACATTTCCATCGGAGATCATATTCAGCGTGGAAATCATCTCGGACTGCAGCTTATCGGCAAATTGGTTCATAATTGCGGCGATCTGCCCGATTTCGTCGCCTGATTCAATATCCAGCCGCGCTTTAAAATGGCCTTTCCCCATTTCCTCTATCATGTTTACCGCCTTTTTCAACGGTTTCGTAATTTTACGCGACATGATAAAGATCATCGCGATGATGATGAGCAGAACAAGCCCGAATATGATTAAAACCGTAGCGCGCACAGAGTTAAAGGTGCTGTCATATTCCTTGCTCGGCATGCCGGAAGCAATCATCCAGCCTGTATTTCCGATGGATTTCACGTATCCGTGTATTTTCTGACCGTCGTTTTCATAGACGATCTCACCTGGGGTCTTATTGAGCAGGGCCTCTTTGATGTTATCCGACATTTTCGTTTCGTAAACGTTTTTATTATAGTATTTATCGTCGGGATGATAGAAGACCTGTCCGGTGCCTGTGGTCATAATGTAAAACCCACTATTGCCGATCTTCATCTCTTTCAGCATCGCTTTGATCGAATCGATGGATACGTCGATGGAAGCGGACCCGATCAGATCTTTGGTCCCTGTCCGATAGACCGGCGCGACGACGCTTACTATGATTTTTTTAGTTGCCGTGTCCTCATAAGGCTCGGTTATAAAAGCCTCTTGTTTTCTAATCAGGTCCTTATACCATCCCCGTCCTGTGATGACATAATCGGAACCCGATGTAAATCCGTCCGATTGGGTGATCTGGCTGGAATCAATATCGCCGATCCAGGAAGCGACGATGTTGTCGGGATCAGTGGCTTGCACGTTGTCAAGAAACTTTTTTACCTGGGGGAAACCCTCCACCGACGTAATGACCGCCCCGGGGTTTGTTCTCAATAAGAGATCTTCCAGTTGGGGATTTGCGGCCATTTGCTTTGTAACTTCAATGTATTTGCTGAAAAGAACGTCTATCTCGTGGGAGGTCGATATGGACCTGGCTTCAAGCTCGTTGGAGGTCAGTTTTGAAACGGATTTGTTCACGTTATCCAGCGTGATTACAGCGGTAACGCAGAATGCGATTATAATAGGGATTCCGATCAAAAACAGAATTTTCTTAGACAGGCTCAGTTTATTTAACATTTGTCCAAATTCCTTTCTGTATAGATANNCTTTCCTTCCGATATGAAGCACGCCCCTTTTTAATGTGATTATCGGCCGCTATGATCCCTTTCTTAAGTGAAATTTTTTTCACAAGAGAATGAATAAATTGACAGCTTAAAAAAATACCGCCAGCCGTTATGCGGCTGACGGTAAAATTGAAACGGTATTACTGCATTACTGCTTAAAAAAGTCCTTGAACTTGTCCCCAAACAGATCTCCCAGAGTTGTCCCTTTTTCCTCCTTGACCAGTTCCACGCTGTCGTCCACCTGTCCCTCGGCATCCTTGACGCTCAGGCTGAGCCTCTTATTTTTCTCATCCATGCTTAAAA
>DLFX01000171.1:0-197 GCA_002482405.1 Firmicutes bacterium UBA7709
AACACGCACAGTGCTTTTTTGCGGCCCGTTACTGATTTCACAGGGATTGGGACAGATCCGATCCCAATACATGATCGCGAGGTAGATGTATGAAAAATAAAAATCGCCCTCATTATTATACTTATCATTGCGGTTCCAATTCGATACACCCCTCTTATAAGTTATGTGGCACTAGAGCAATTCCAGGAAATATCGAT
>DLFX01000171.1:283-1310 GCA_002482405.1 Firmicutes bacterium UBA7709
TATTTTCTTCCATTGCTCTAGGGGATTCGCCCGCAATGGAAGCTCGTAATGAAGCGGAATTTGCTCCCGATTCGACTGTGGAATTTCCTTTACCCCCTAAAGTCTATCTGGGAAACAATAAACAAGCTGCAATCGTATGCGAAAGTGATGTCCAATTATTCTATGATGATGCATTCAGGACCGTTCCTTCACGCATAGACCGCGTTTGGGTTATTGACGAAACAAACTTACTTTTACTTTCATCACCTCAACCAAATCGCTTGTATTACTGGAAACTGGAAAGCACGGATCTTGAATTGGTTGCGATGCACGATGAAGTAGATGAGTATATAAAAAGCAACCATTCCAGAATGAAGGAAGTATATCCTGATAATTCTTTAGAGATTTGCCTGGATGAAAGCAACCGGATGATATTCGATCATCAAAACGACAAATCCTATACGGCGCCGCCATACGAAAGGATTGATTTCGTTTTTCGCTTATCAGACGATCTGTTCGGGGTAGTGAGTAAGAATGAAGGAGTATCCATTCTGAACACTACGCTGCATAGCGAGACGATTTCAGCGTTCATCTCCGATAATTATGATTCTATGAATGACCGATGGATGCGCCTGTTTTCACTGGCGAATCCTGACATAGTGATCCGTCAAACAAAATCCAGAGAACATCTTGGGTTGTATATTCCTGAGGACGAGGATCACGAGGATTATCCTGCTTTTTCGATCGATAGCATTCTCTCTGAACAGGAGAATGGGTATGATCTCTATGCGATCGAATGGTACCAACTGCAGGAAGCCGTTGAATCGAATGAGTTGAAAAACATATATACGGATCCAACAGTAAGCAATGTATACGACAGCTTTTCGCCTGGCTTACAATCCATTTGCGGTGGCTATGCTCTTCCATATGACGTCTCATTCGATTGCTGGTGGGTGAGTTCCCAGGAATTGAATGCGCTCAATTTGGGGCCTATCCCCTCAACCGTGGACCAGTACTTTGATCTGCTCAATCGGTTGTTGGATTTGTA
>DLFX01000171.1:1323-3773 GCA_002482405.1 Firmicutes bacterium UBA7709
GTCGATTTCGTGGGATTTATGTTTTATGCTTCAACCTCTAATCCAACAATACATCGTCAGGAATATCATAAAAGAGCAAGGGAATTTTACATTCGACACAAAAGAATTTCGGCATCTTTTGTTAACGTTTAGAACGTACTGTTTAAGCGTCGAATCCCTTTATAATGAACATATCGGCGAATCCCATGTTAGCTTGCGTGGCCTTTTTGATGCGTGGCGATCTTTGAGTGCGGATCACAAACTCGGTGTCTTACCTATGCAAGCATTGAAATTTTCGGAAAACGAAAACGTAGCTACGAATGCTTATGTCAATGCCTATGTGGTGAACAAGACCACGCAAAAGGATCAGGCCGTATTCCGGTACTTGGAATTTGTGAGCGAGAATCTGAATCCTTTGCCGGGAAGACTTTTTTCGTCTGAGCTCGAAAAACCGAGTACTTCCGCTTCTTGTTCGGATGGACTTTTGACAATCAAAAGTATCCTTTCTTGCACTCATTCTGTTGATGACTGGAAGGATGCTTACCGGATTTACGCAAACAATTCCCTTCAGCCATCCGAGGAAGTGATCGCTGCCTTTAAAGCAAACATTTTACCCGATGTTTTGTGGGAATCGGGCGGATTAACGAATGCTGTTTTTGTCGATTTTACATTTGGCGAGTTTTTTCGGAACAATCGTTACGATCCATATCCGACATATTCAGAATTCAGCGATAGAGAAAAAGATGCAATGGACTGGGTGGAAAACAATTTAGAATCCATATGGGATTGTCGATACAGTCCATATCCGCCGGTTGAAGCGTTTATAGATGGAAGCACTGATGACATAGACGGGTTGATAAACTATCTGGACGGTCTGATCCGGCATGCTCCAAGCGATTGTTACTACCAATATTCCATAGTTCCTTAAATAAGCTATACGGCGTTTTTAACGCAGGTGGTCATAACCATCCTGCGGCGCCTGTGTCCACAGTTTATATTGATTGTCGGGCAATGGCTGCAGATCGTTCATGTCGTATTTGTTTCTGTCCAGGTTGTACTGGCCGTAAAAGCCGTTTTCGAACTCGTAAACCTGTCCGGTAGAGGGGTCGTAAAGGCGTTCCTTGCCAAGCATGGCGTCGCTTCTTTTCGCGGCAACGATGTCGTCGGATTGGTTGCGGTTGCCTGTTGAATGCTGCGGCAACGGGTGTCAAGTCGTAGAATCAAGCTGCCGCACAAAGCTCACACAAGGGAAGCTGTAACGATGTCTGAAAAGATTATACATCTGAACGAAGGCGTTGTAAAGGAGAAAGCAATGGCCCTCCCGGGGATCATCATCTGGACGACCTGTTCCGCGTAACATGCGGGAGACGACGCTGCCGCCGCCAATTCAGACGTGCATGCGCGCGCTGCAATGCGCCGCCAACGCCGCGTCGGCCGGCCGGGAAGGGCGGATCGTTCACAAGATGGAGCGCGTGCGGAAAGCCTCGGGCTTCGTCCGGGCCGCTGTAACAGCAGCGATGTGAAGGTGAATGGCTCCATACGCGTCATGCCCGCGTGTGCGGTGATGGCAGGCCTCGGGGACAGCGGTAGTGCAATCCCTCCGCTCAGGCCAACCTGCGTGTGATCTGGACACAACGGCGCTTGATAGAAACCCTGCACAAACAGGGCGCTTATCTGCCGCAGGAAACGCTGACTCAAAAGATGATGAGAGCGTAGTAATTTTGCCGCTTTCTTGTTGGCTACCATCTTGCGGTTTTTTGCTCCTGGCGTGGCGTTCGGAGCGGGGTGTAGCATCGCGACACCTCGTTCCGAAGGCACAGAGTCTATTCGCAAATAATCTCAAAATGGACGAGGATGCATATACGTCAAACGATGAGGACACAGGCAAAGAACCGTATTAAACCGCCCTATCCTTATAATATTGTGCCTGTGCATTCCACAGTTCATAGTATTTTCCATGCCTATCGGAAATCAGATTGTCGTGATTGCCGCGTTGGATTAACTTACCCTCATGAAACACGGCGATGTCATCACAAAACCGGCAGGAAGACAAACGATGGGAAATATATATCGCGGTTTTGTTCCCAACAATTTCATTGAACTTTGAGTATATTTCAAATTCCGCGATTGGGTCGAGCGCGGCGGTCGGTTCGTCCAAAACAATGAACGGAGCGTCTTTATACAAAGCTCTGGCAAGCGCGATTTTTTGTGCCTCGCCTCCGGATATTTCTACGCCGTCTTCCTCAAAATTTTTGTATAGCGGCGTATCCAACCCTTTTTGCAGCGCTTGGATTCGGTCCTTCAGCCCTGCCATTTCCAAGCACCGCTCCGCTCGCGCTCTGTCATAAACAACGGAGGCCGCCACGTTCTGGCCGAGCGGAAAGGAAAATAGCTTGAAGTCTTGGAACACAACGGAAAAGATATTCACATACTCCTTGTACTCGTATTTTTTGATGTCGATACCGTTGAGC
>DLFX01000298.1:0-162 GCA_002482405.1 Firmicutes bacterium UBA7709
GCCGCGCGGCTGGGTTTCACCAGAGCGATCCTTCCGCAGAAAAATGCCGTCAGGCTGACAGACGTGCCCGGCGGCATAGAGGTGGTCGGCGTGAACAGTCTGAGAGAAGCGATCGCTTCTGTCAATAAGATCGTTCAGCAGCCAAGTGGGATTTAGGGAAAC
>DLFX01000298.1:168-4929 GCA_002482405.1 Firmicutes bacterium UBA7709
TAATTCCATGCGCGCGCCTTCCATTAAATCAGCGTTTCCTTAACTCTCGTCTACCAGCGCCTTCTTCTGCGGAAAATTTCGTTTAGAAGGATAATGTCAACCAGATCCCGGAAAAAACCGCCTCCGCGCCATTGCTGCGCTTCCGCGAGACTTTCGGTTATGCCATAGGCCTCGGCTGCCTCATAGGGCATCTCCTGATAGCTGTCGTTTCTTGCCGCGAGGTCGGGATGCGCCCCCAGGACGTCGTCGTGGATCCGGTCCGAAATCTGCCGCATCGTATCATATGTAGGCATTCCCATGTCCCCCGCGTCCATTTCATCGCATGCCATCATGACGAAAGGCAGGACCTGGTAATAGACGTCGGGATAAATGCTTTGAAAGCTTGTATCGCTTGCGCTTTGAATATACACTCCTTTAATTCCCCCATCTTTGATATTTTGTTTGATATGTGTGATATCAACATATCTAGTATATGCAACCGGGGGACGATAGGTTCCTGCCTGAAAAAAATTCGGATATTGATTGATGTCCGGGATGGACCGCCGCATACTTTATTTTAAAATGTAGAAGGATATACTGATATGGAAATGAGAATCGCAAAGAAAGAGGACCTGTTACAATTAAAAGAAATCTGGAAGCTTTGCTTCGGGGATGAAGAGAGCTTTATCGATTTTTACTTTCAAAGCCGGGACTGGCTGAGGGAAATGGCGGTCATGAGTTTAGACGGCAGGATCGTTTCCATGCTGACGATGATCCCCGTGGTATTGACGGACAGAAACGGCAAAAAGTTTCAGGCCTCGATGCTCTACGCCATCGCGACCCACCCGGATTTTCAGAAACGGGGTTTTGCCGAGCGGCTGATCGAATACAGCAACGAATATCTTCTTTCAAAGGATATCTTTGCAACTTTGCTCGTCCCCGCCGGGGAGAATCTGTTTCGATTCTATGAGAAGCGCGGATACCGCGACGGATTTTTTGTCCGTGAAGCGGTGCTGAGCCGCGGGGAAATCGAAAGACTGACAGAACCGACTGCGGGGGAAGCATTTCCGTCTGATCCGGCCGCATCTTGCCGGATCGAGCCTGCTGAAGCGGCCCGGTACGGTCAAATTCGCAGCGAGCAGTTGAAAAAACGACCTTATCTCGAGTACAGGGAGGAGGAGATCGCTTTTGAGAAGCAGCTTGCGCTCACGTCCGGCGCCGGCCTCTTTGCGATAGAAGCAGGAAGCTGTGAGGACGGCTTCGAGAACAGCTGTGAGGGCGGCTTCGAGGGCTGCGCATATGCGGAAAGGATATCGGAGAGAGAAGTGATCGTGAAAGAGCTGCTGATTTCGGACCTGTATCTGGCTGCGGCGCTGAAACAGTTGGCAAAGCTGCTGCCGGCTGAAAAATACTTTGTCAGGACGCCTTCCTACGCGGGAGAAAGCCTTGGAGGAACGGTCCGCCCCTTCGGGATGCTCCGGATCAACGGTTCCGGCCACGGGCTTTCTGATGCGGTTTCCTACCCCGCAGACAGCGATTCCTGGCTGGGAATCGCTTACGACTGATACCGATTTCCGGTTGGATTGAAGACCGCCTGCGGCTGATACCGATTCCTATGAAACAATGAAAGATGGAAAGCCATGGAGAAAAAGAAACTGTTTGAAGAAATGCAGGAGCATCTTCTTGAGGATGAAGCCCCCTCGATTTATTTTACCCGCATCAGCGGGCTTGAGATATTCAACGAATATCCATTTTCGATGCTGAACCGGCTAAAGGAGGTTCCTCAGTCTCCGAAGCATCACCCGGAAGGGAATGTATGGAACCATACCATGCTGGTCATCGATGAAGCCGCGCAAAAAAGGAAGAGGAGCCGGTCTCCCGTCGCTTTTATGTGGGCCGCCTTGCTTCACGATATTGGAAAAGCAGAGACGACCAATGAAGAGGACGGCAGGATCACCGCATACGATCACGACAAGGTGGGCGCGCGGAAGGCGGTTGATTTTTTAGAGGAGTTCACGAAGGACGAAGGGCTTATCCGCAGGATAGCCGCGCTGATCCGGTGGCATATGCAGATCCTTTTCGTCGCCAGGTCCATGCAGTTTGCCGACATCAAATCTATGGCGGAGGAGACCGATATCGAGGAAGTTGCACTTTTGGGATACTGCGACCGGATGGGGAGGCTTAACCCGGATAAGAAGGCGGAAAATGCGAATTTGAAAGTTTTTATGGAAAAATGCAGTGCATATTTGGCAAAAATCAAGTAAATTTCAACAAATAGTCATAAAATAAGAACAAACTATATTGACAAACGATGTAGAATCATGTAATTTTATGGTAATATAATATGCGCAAGAATGAAAGGATACTGTAAGCAAATTATCCTTTTTCATTTTGAAAGGTCGAGGAATATGTCAATCAATCTGGTCAATCCCAACTATAATCTGATCGATACAGCCAGAACGGCGGCCGGATCCCAGAGCGGCGGAGCGTCGGCAGGTATGCAGGGCGTCTCTGCCGACAGCGCAGGGAGCTTTTCCGATGTTTTAGAATCCGTCATTTCCAATATGAATTCCGGGAAAGCCGCCGAAACAGGTGGAACGGTCAATCTCGACGATATCTTTCAAAAGGCATCCGACACCTATCATGTGCCGGTTCAATTGCTGAAGGCGGTGGCCAAGGCCGAATCCAATTTTAACCCTATGGCCCAGTCCGGATCAGGGGCTCAGGGAATCATGCAGCTCATGCCGGGAACGGCCAAAAGCCTTGGAGTCACAAATTCCTTCGATCCGGAGCAGAACATCATGGGAGGGGCAAAATATTTGAGCCAGCAGCTGGATCGTTACGGCGGCAATACGACGCTAGCCCTGGCCGCTTACAACGCTGGGCCGGGAAACGTGGCGAAATACAACGGAGTTCCTCCTTTTAAGGAAACCCAGAATTACATAGCAAAGGTAATGGGATATGCGGGAGAATCCATTACAGCGGGTGAAACGTCCATGTCGGGGGGAAATGCGCTTTCCAGCCTGGCTTCGGCCCTTGGCGGCATGGGGCTTCAGAATCTCGGCAGCCTTGGCCTGCAGAACCTTGGCCTCGGCCTTCTCAACACCGATCTCGGGAGCCTGGATGCCAAGGACTGCGCGTTGCTTATGGATCTGCACCGCTATCAGATGCAGTTGAGTCTTCTTACTGCTGACAGCGCCGATTCTGATTCCGGCGATTTGTTTGGCAGCTTTGCCGGCCTGGTTTAATATTTCATAGTTGTGGGATTGAAGGTGAAACAAATGCTGCAGCTTTGCAAGAAATCGTTACGCCTCATAACAGCAGATTATAAGTACCGGCAAGAATGTTTAAAAATCAGTTTGATCTATCTGATCCTCGGCTGTCTGTGGATTTTTTTCTCTGACAGGCTGGCCTTTGTGATCGCCTCCGGCAATGAACCATTGCTTCTCATAATCAACACCTATAAAGGGCTGGCCTTCGTTCTAATCACATTTGTAATTCTGTACATACTCATCTGCAGACTGTTGAGAAAAGTGGAGCGGTCTGAGCAGGAAAATCTCTATCTCAGCTATTTCGATGTTCTGACAGGCCTTTATAACAGAAGGTATTACGAGCTGGAGGTCGGAAATCTTGATACGGAAAAAAATCTCCCCATCTCTGTCATCCTAGTGGATATCAACGGATTGAAAATGATCAACGACGCCTTTGGCCGCCAGCTGGGAGATGAGATCCTTCAGAGGGCCGCCGAAGTGATCAGGGAGGGCTGCGACGGCTGCGGCATAGCGGCGCGATGGAGCGGCGATGAGTTTATCGTCTTTCTGCCCAGGACGCCGAAGGCAGAGGCGGAAAATATCGCCAACCGGATCCTTGAAGCGTGCCAGACAGAAAATATTGGCGTCTTTCAGCTGAGCATGTCCCTGGGCTGGGATACGAAAACATGTGCCGATACCGAGCTTGCGGAGATTCTGAGAACTGCGGAAGACCGGATGTACGATCACAAACTGATACAGAACAAGGGCCTCCGGGGCGATCTGCTCAACACCATCATCCACACTCTCTATGAAAAAAACCCAAGGGAAGAACAGCATTCGGAGCGGGTAGGAGAGGTGGCGGGCCAGATCGGCTCCGCAATGGGATTTTCCGATCTGCTGGTGAGCAGGTTGAAAATCATCGGGCATCTTCACGATATCGGGAAAATAGCCATCGAAGAGACGATATTAAATAAGACGGACAGTTTATCCGAAAGAGAGAGGGAGGAAATCCGGCGACATCCTGACGTGGGGTACCGGATCCTGAGCGCGGCCAGTGAAATGCAGGAAATGGCCGATTGTGTTCTCGCGCATCATGAACGGTGGGACGGCAAGGGTTATCCCAGAGGGCTCGCGGGAGAGGCGATTCCCCTCGAGGCGCGGATCATCGCCCTGGCGGACAGCTATGACGCCATGTCCAGCGAACGGCCTTATCGAAAGGCCCTGGATGATGACGTCATTCTTTATGAGATAAGAAAGAACGCCGGGCTCCAGTTCGACCCTGAAATCGCAAGGATATTCGTGGAAAAGGTGCTGGGTAGGACGTGGAATTGACAAAGTTCCGGAACGAACCTTGAATTTTAGGCTAAAATGTGGTAAAATTTTATAAATCATAAAAAAGACAGTATATAAAATCTGAATAACAGCTGAATCCAGCAATGGAACGGGAGAACCGATCTTTGGGGTGAATCGCGATATTTTTCGCGTAGGGCATTCTTTTCTGTCCGAATCCGTCAGCTAATCTCGTAAGCAT
>DLFX01000213.1:0-2703 GCA_002482405.1 Firmicutes bacterium UBA7709
AAATCCGGCCAGATCCTTCGCCTTGTAGAGGTCCTTTCCGTCGGAAAGCCAGCCTTCATAGACCGGAATGTCCCGCACAAGGGTGGGAATGCCGCAGGCAAGGGCCTCCAGCACTACAATTCCTTCCGTTTCTTCCGTGGAGAGAAAGGCAAACAGATCGCAGCCGCAATAGGCGTCCCGCAGCTCATCCCGCTCTACGTAGCCGGGAAAGCTGAGATTTTCCGGAGCGTTTTGGATGACGGCACGGATGCGTCTCGGAACAAGGTACAAGTTGGTATAGCCGAACCAGAAAAAGCGCGCTTCCGGCATGCTGCGGGCAAGCTCCACAAAATCTGGAAGTCCCTTGCGTTCAATGTAATGGCCTACGGAAATGACCGCCTTGTCACAGGGGCCGAGGCCATATTTTTCACGAAACGCGGCGCGCCGTTCCCGGCTTGGAGCGAAAAAGCCCGTATCGACCCCGTTGGAAAGGCTGTAGATCGGTTTCCTGATCCCGTAGCTCTCCAGCAGACGCTTTGAATAGGGCGTGGGAGTGATGACGAGATCCCCCGACTCATAGCAGCGGATGATCCAGCGCTTGAACAGAGGCGCAAACAGGTTGGAGCCTTTAAAGGAATTGCGGAAATCCTCCATGGTGGAGTGGCCGTAGTATATGACCTTCCTGTGCTGCCTGTGGGCCAGCCACGCCGCCGCCGGCGAATCGGGGAACACCGTATTGATGTGCACGGCAGAGGAGGCTTCCCGCCATCTGTCGGTAGTTTCAATTCCAGCGCGCTCAAGCGCGTCCTTTTGATGCAGGATGGCCTGACCGACGCCGCTTTTTCTCACCAGAGAGAGGCATCCGGAATACAGGGTAATACGCATGGAAACTCCTTTCTTGACGGGACGCCGATGGGCTCCCGCACTCAATGCATCAGGGATATGGCCTGCTTGAGCGCCAGGGAAAGCCCCATGCTGTAGAGCGCTATGGAAGCGGGCTTTCCCAGCAAAATGATCGCTGTAAATTTCCGCCAAGCCATCTGTGTGGTGCCTGCCAGATAACACAGAAGATCGTCCGGCGCTACCGGAAAGAAGATGGCGATTGCAAACCAGCGCGCAAATTTGCTCTCATTTCCTGTCCACGCTTCATACTTTGCAATGGTCTTATCTTTAAAAACGGTATACAGAACAGGCTTTCCGAAGTTTCTGGCAATGCCGAACGCCGCAAGGGAGCCGATGCAGATGCCGATGTAATTATAGAGAAAGCCCGCCCAGGGCCCAAACAGCAGCACGCCGCCCAGACAGCTGATCCCGCCCGGGAGGATCGGCATGATCACTTGAACCGCCTGAAAGGCGATAAAGACCAGTGCTCCCATGGCGCCGAACCCCGCAATGTATGACTGAAGCGCTTCCTGAGAGGTAAAGAGTTGATTGTGAAGGGCATACCCGGAAAGAACGGCGCAGAGGATCAGGCTGACCGCTGAGCCGATGCGGATGGCGTTCTTTGAAATATTCATCTGCATGGTATCACCTCCTGNNCTATCGCTTCCGCCGTCGCCGCCGGTTCATCGAGGGCGCCGAGATAGATGCGCTCCACTCTTTCCGCAAATACTGCGGAGGAAAACTTTTTCTGTGCGCATTCGGCTGCATTTTTCCCCATAGCTTTCCCCACAGCTTCATCGGAAAAGAATCGGCCCAGAGCATCCAGATAATCCTGCTCGTCTTCATACTGCCAGCCGTTGCAGCCGTTCAGGATCACTCCGTCCAGGCACTCATCCTTACGGCAGAGCGCCGGCAGACCCGAAGCCAGAGCCTCGATGTATGTGAGACCCTGGGTCTCGCTGGCGGATGCGCTGACGAACAGGTCTCCGATATGATAGTAGTCCCCGACCCGTTCCGGCGGAATCATTCCGGCAAACCGCACCGAATCCCGGATGCCGAGGTCCGATGCCATTTGCTCCAGCGCTTCGCGGTGAGGTCCGTCGCCGACGATCAGAAAAGTCACGGCTTGTATATCCCGTTTTGCGTGATATTGGAGCAGCTCTTCCAGATTCTTCTCTTTCGCGAGGCGGCCCACGTAGAGCAGGACTCGGTTTCCCTCCGGAATATCGAGCTGTTTTTTTAAGGCAATCCGCTTTTCCGCTGCGGGCGCTGCTGTAAAACGGCTCAGGTCGATGCCCGTTGGGATCACGTGGATGTTCCGTTCGATTCCATATCTGTTTAAAATCCCCCGCACCTTTTCCGTGGGAGCGACCACGCAGGCGCTCTGCCCGATGATCCAGCGCGAGAGGGCGGCTACCATATGTCGGCCCCATTTTCCATTGGACAGGAAATAATGCGTATAATCCTCGTAGACCGTGTGATAGGTGTGTACGATAGGAATCGCCAGGGCTTTGGCAATCCGGCGCGCGATCATAAACGTGGAAAATTCACACTGGGAATGGATGATATCTGGTTTCCAGTCCATGATGTTCTGCACGTAGCTGCTGAAAAAAGCCGTCTTGATCCTTGCACCGGGGTAGACCTTTCCCGCGCCCACCGAGCCGATATAGGTCACGCCATCCGATTCAAAGGAGTGAAGGCTCTGGGACAGGGTCAGGACGCGGACCTCATGACCGCGCTGTGCAAGCTCCCTCCGCAGATTCAGCACGGAGGTCACAACCCCGTTGACGGTTGGTGCATACCAGTCTGTTGTAATCAAAATTTTCATAATGCGCCTTACCT
>DLFX01000213.1:2709-2887 GCA_002482405.1 Firmicutes bacterium UBA7709
ATAAAAATCTGCTTGCCTTCTGGTACAAAACCAGTATAAGCAAGCAGATTAAACTGCATCTATCATCAAGTTAAACTACACATAAAATTAAACTGCAGATAAGATATGAAAAAACAGAAACCTTATCATGCTCTCCTTACCCTTTGAGGCGATAACCCGCGCCCCGCACCGTCTGGAT
>DLFX01000181.1:0-1717 GCA_002482405.1 Firmicutes bacterium UBA7709
GCCTTCCATACTCACCTGCCAGAGATTCTTATCGCGAAACCTAGCTTTCATGTCCGAGGTTGCCAGCAACGCGCCATTCGGTGAAATGTCGCAGTAAACGAGATCGTTTGTCATCCATTCGGCGGCTTCTTTCAATTGTTTCCGCACCGCTTCCGGAAGCGGCAATGATTCGTATGTATTGGCATCCGTCTTCAGATTTTGACCAAAGAGCATGTCTCCCCTTATGCCAAAGAAGTCTCCACGTCCCGTGATTCGGTGATTCATGCGCGTCTGAAGGTCGTATATGCCATAGCCCGAGTTCCATTCCCAGCTTGACACCGCATATATGAAGCGATGCTCGTCCAAGGGCTTGACCACATAGAACTCACGGATCGAGAAATATAGATCGTCCGCATCGTATGGATAAAAATCAGTATCCTTTGTGAGTGGGTAATAATCAAATTCCTCTTCCCACCCATCATACGGAAGCTCATCCCAGCAGGGTTCATACTTCGAGGGATCGCCCCCTTTTAAAGAGACACCCTGGATCAGCAGTTCTTCCTCGTTGGTGGCTTGATCGACAGCATAAAGGCTCCCGTCATCCGCCTCGCGGATAGCCGTTTTGCCACCGGGCATGACCATGAGATTGCTTGGTGTAACATCACCGATATCCACCGTTCCATCGGGCAAAACGCTTATGTTTATATGGAAATATGTGGAGAAATCAGCCCCAAGTGGCGCGTCATCATCTTGCGAACCCTCTTGCGGGTCCTCCCTCGACGTAAACCCTAGATAATGTACGCCATTTTCTCTATCCGATCCAGATAGATACTGATACTGATCTTCTTCATATGGAACGGCGGTTCTGGAAAAGATCGAGCGATTCTTGATGTCTAAAAGGATGATTTCATAGTTTCCGCCCTCTCTAAGGCTCCGGTTGACCATACATATATCCGCGCTGAGCATCCACGCATCCCTTATGTCTAGCGCATCGTCGCCCAAGATCGTCCGCAGATCAATTTCTGTAACGCCTTCGGGTACAACGGTGCGCAGTTCTTTAAGCGAACCCACAAACCTTGGATCTTCGTACAAATACGCTCGGACTTCATGCAAATCGTAAAAAGTATCGTCCGGGGATAAAAAGCCGGCCAGTGTGTATTGCATCGGACTAAAGAAGTCATTGTACTCTTTCCTCAAATAGACAATCTGTGTCGAGACAGTAATGCTGCCATCCGAACGTTCGAAATCATCCGAAACCGTTTGAGGAATCAGTCGGATCTCCCAGGTTTCAGCCCGAAGCTGATCATAACCGTCGAGCAATTTTCCCACATAAACTCTAAAAAACGAATCGCCAATACATTGCATGGAAAGGATCTCCACGTCTTTCCCATAGTTCTTTTGAACCCATAGCTTTGCCCATTTTTCTGCTGGTTCTTGATATTCTCCCTCATTGAACCAACGTCCTCTTTCGCTCGGCACATTGGCGGAAGCCAGTTCCTCGCGGCTTGAAGGCCACTGTTCCGCGCGCGCCGGATTTTGGAACAGGCACAGGAGCATGGCGAGAACCAATGACAGAAGTATCCATCGCTTTTTCATCGCGTAACCTCCTCAACTTCCCGGCCCCCCACCTTTTTGTAACAGGCGATTCCAGCATCGTTGTCCGCGTGAACGGAGAGCATGATGTTGTGAAGATTCAATGTTTTGAATCCGTAGCCGAGAATTAAACGTATTGATTCGC
>DLFX01000181.1:1739-2882 GCA_002482405.1 Firmicutes bacterium UBA7709
TTCCTCGCCGATAAAAATGCCGATGAAGGCATGACGGTTGATCTGGTCGATGTCGTGCAGGCTGATGCTGCCAATCAATACGTCGCCGTTAAGAAGCACCATAGCATAGCGGTGCACCCCGCTACCCGGATCAAAAAGCCACTTCATCTCACTTTTGGATGAGACCAACCAAGAATACCGTCCGACAAATTCCTCGACCTCAATGGGGGAAGGTGATACCGGTCTTTTCGATGTGCGTTAAAA
The DNA here is from genome assembly GCA_002482405.1 of Firmicutes bacterium UBA7709. The sequence goes on from DLFX01000181.1 coordinate 1,983, forward strand.
ACTGCCCATACAGGGCGTCATTTTGGGCGTCTGTACTGGACTCGAACCAGTGCCCCATCGATGTGGACGATGTGCAATGGATGAAGCTTATATCATGAATCCGCTAAAAACAGCTTCAACAACCCATCGCCACATCTCAGGGTACTCTTCCTAAAATATGTTTCTTTTTATATACCAGTTATATATCTTGGCGGCAGCGGCCTGATATACAAAAGAAGCCACATAGGCCATTTAATCCGCCGTCTTATTGATGAAATCAATTTCTTTTCGAATCCCTTTGTGGGCGTCATTCCACAGGCCTTTTGTCAGACGGATGCGCAGCAGGCATGTGTTGGGGTCTTTGTCGTTGTTGGCCTCGTAATACCACGCGGCGAATATTGTGCGCAGTTTTGTCATCATCTCCACGTTTTTTTCGTCACATACCCAGCCCAGGTTTTCACCGATTCCGTCGGCCGTGAAGTTATCGACGATGATGCAAATGGCAACTTCGGGGTTTTGGGCGATCTGCCGCATTTTGCCTGAGGTGGCGTAGGTGACGGTGTAGAACGCGCCGTCCTCATAATAGGCGTCCACAAGGCGGGCTGCGGGGCGGCTTTTGCCATCGGACCCCGGTTCCAGCGCGATGGTAGACAGGGAAATCAGGCCGTCTTTGTTGCCCAGCTTTTCGTCCAGCAGCCTCATGGCTTCGTCGTACTTGTTCATCGGATATTCCCCTCTTTTTTTCCATATGAACGATCAAGAATGGAAATTGCTTGCACCTCTCCTTCCATAATAAGTCGAATTCTGACGTTCAATGCCGCTGTTGTTGTTCGGCAGGTGGGTACTTCCGCCATCCGGGCAGGCTTGGTACTTGGCGGCGATTTGCGCTGATACTAATTCCAAATATGAATGCGTCGTCGC